>JAJYGU010000076.1 GCA_021784975.1 Planctomycetota bacterium | reverse complement strand
AACTCAATGACGCCGACATGACCTTCGGTACCGTCCGCGACGAGAAGGGCCGTCCGATCGAGCTGACCCACGCCACCTTCAGCACGCTGTTGCACTCGCCCGCCCGGCCGGTCCGCAAGGCGGCCTTCCATCAATATTACCAGCGGTACTCCGAGCACCGGCACACCTTGACCGCCGCCTTGAACGGCTCGATGCAGAGCGACATCTACTATGCTCGGGCGCGGAACTACCCTAGCGCACTGGAGGCCGCCTTGTTCCCTGATCGCGTGCCGGTCTCGGTTTACGACAACCTGATCGACTCGGTGCACCGCCGATTGCCCGCCGTTTATCACTACTACGAGGTGCGGCGGCGGAAGATGCGGATTAGCGACCTCCACCACTACGACACCTACGTGCCGATTCTCGCCGGTCTCCAGATTCGGCGAACCTGGGACCAGGCGGTGGCCACCGTGCTCTCTGCGCTCGAGCCGCTGGGGAGCGACTATGGCGGCGCGCTGGAGCACGGACTGGGGGGACGCTGGTGCGACCGCTACGAGAACCGCGGCAAGCAGAGCGGGGCCTTCAGTTCCGGCTCTTACGATGCCGATCCCTATATCTTAATGAACTATCAGCCGGCCGTGCTGGACCACGTGTTCACCTTGGCCCACGAAGCGGGCCACTCGATGCACAGCTACTATTCCGCCCAGCATCAGCCGTACCTTTACTACAACTACGTGATTTTCGTGGCCGAAGTGGCCAGCACCTTCAACGAGCAGTTGCTTTCTCATTACTTGCTGCAGAACGCCCGCGACGATCGCCAACGGGCCTTCCTGGTCAACCGGCAGATCGACGCCATGCGGGGCACCATCATCCGCCAGACGATGTTCGCCGAGTTCGAGCAGATCGCCCACGCCACCGCCGAGTCGGGCGAACCGCTGACCTTGGATCGCATCACGGAAATCTACCGGGAGTTGCTGAGGCTCTACTTCGGCCCCGATTTCGCGATGGACGACGAGTTGAACCTGGAATGTCTGCGGATCCCGCACTTCTATCGGGCGTTTTACGTCTACAAGTACGCCACCGGCATGTCGGCGGCCATCGCCCTGGCCGACCGCGTCCTCCGCGGCGGCCGACAAGAGCTCGACGACTATCTCAAGTTCCTCAGCGCGGGTTGCACCAAAGATCCGCTGGACCTCTTGCGCGACGCGGGGGTCGACATGGAACAGCCCACGGCCATCGAGACCGCGCTGGAGCAATTTGCGGCCTTGGTTGAGGAGCTGGATCGGTTGATTTAGCTGGTGTAACCGTTCACTGGGCAACTATCATGCGGTCATTTCGCCCTACGATGCGACCGTGAACAATTCGGCCTGGCCCGCCGGGCCCTCGCCTCACTCGGCCAGCGGACCGTACAATTCGGGGCGGCGGAAGCGAAACAGATACTCCGGCTCGGCGCGGGCTGCTAGAAGTGCCTCCCGCGAGAACTCGGCCAACAACATTCCGGGCTGCCCGGCCGGAGTGGACCACTCGGCGAGCAGTTCGCCGCGCGGGCCGATCGCCAATCCGCCTCCGGGAAACGTCTGTGCGACGCCCGCGCACTCGACCCGTCCCACGTAGTTGCAGGCCAGGCCGAACACGCCGTTTTCCATGCAGCGGGCCCTGATCGCCGGCCCCGCCCACTGCGCCCAGCCGGCCGGCGTAACCGGCGGCGGGTCGGCGGCAAACGGAAACAACACCATCTCCACCTGGCCGACGGCCAGCAGGCGAGTGGACTCCGGCAGCAAGGCATCGAAGCAGATGTTCGCGCCCAGGCGGCCCAGCGGCGTCTCGATCGGCCGCACGCCCTCGCCGCCATTGTAGAACGGCATCTCAAACATCGGGACATGCATCTTTCGCCACCCACCCAAGTAACCCTGCGGCCCCACCAGGATCTGCGTATTGTGGAGCAGGTTGCCGGCGTCTTCCAGCATCCCCGCCAAAATCAAGCAGCTATTCCGGTGGGCCACGGCGGCCAACTGCGACACTGCCGGACCGGGAATCGGATCAGCCATCCGCCAGGCGGCTTGCAGGGCCGCGCGGAGCCACTGGTCGTGGTCGCCGTGAGGATGATTCGGAACAAAACCGGTGAGTGAGAGTTCAGGGAAAAGGACCAGTTGAGCGCCGGCCGCGACCGCTCGGCCGGTCCAGTGGTCGATCTTTTCCAGATTCTCGCCGGTTTCGCCGGGTTTGGCGTCGAAGGCCGCCGCGGCGACACGCACCGTCTCAAGCATGGCGTTCCAGCTATTTTTCGAAACTCAGCTTCGGCCGCGGCGGGCCGCTGTAGGGCCTCGCGCCCAGGTGCAGCCCGCGCTTCGGCACGCTGATGAGCGCCGCGTCCGTGGCCGTCGGCTCCGTGATGAAGCCGTAATACCGTCCCATCCAGTAGCCCTCGATCCACGCACCGCAGTCCTCGACCTTCAGTCCCTTGTCATCGCGATCGAGCTCCAGGAAGTCGCCGCCCCACTTTTGCAGGGCGGTTTCCCGCGGGCTGAGCCGCCGGATCCGTTCGCCGTAGGTCCGATATCCCTTCGGCACGATTGTCAAGTCGGCCCGCTGCGAGTTGAAGTAGCTGTACTGCCGCATGTCCAAAGGGGCTTCGCGGAGGAACGCTACCGCGCGCTCATTCTCACAGTCCTGTCCGGTGGTCGCCCCGTAGACAAAATTGAACCACGGAATCGCTTCCATCCGCTTGATTTCCCAGCTTCGCTCCAAACTCCGCCGCCAGCGGGCCTTCAGGGCGGAATCGTCCTCGTAATTCATAAGCGGGAAATACGAGAGGAAGGCCAGCCGGTCGTCGAAATAGGTGATCCAGCCGCGAGGAAAGACGATCTTTTGCCGCAGCACGTTGCCGGCGTAGCCCCAGTCGCGAATCTGTTTTTCGGCCGCGGTGAACTTCGGATCGCGGGTGAAGTGCTGGGCGGTCTTCAGGAAACTGAACGCTTCCAGGGCGTTCAGGCCGAACTCGTGAATCCCCTGGGGACGCAACACATAGTCCGGATCCCAGCGGGCCCAGCGGGTCGGCTTGCCGTCCAGGTCGCGGAGCACGAAGCCCTCGCGGACGATGTGCCCAATGATCCGGTGCAGGTGTTCCGTCACCCACGGCCGCTCCTCCGGCCCGGCCACCAGGTCCAGAAAGACCGAGCAGATGTAGACCTGGGCGATCAACTCGTCGCTCGAGGTGTCGCCCTTCCACTGCCAGCGGCCGTCGGGCGTGGGGTTCCACTCCGCCGGCAGGCCGGCCGAGCCGAACATGTCCTTGTTTTCTTTCTCCCCGACCGCCCACACCGCGCGGGCAGGAAAGCCTTTGATGCCGGTGATCTCCTCGCTCCACTTGACCGACTTCATCATGTCGACGGCCTCAGCCCGCGCGGCGGGGTCCTTGGTCACGGCGTACTTGAAGCACAGACCGGCCAGATAATGGGTGCTGAAACCGACGTCGTTGTCGCACACGTCGCGGAGCCAGCGGCCGTCTTTCCAGGTCAGCGAATGGACGAAACCGAGCCGCTTTTGCCCCCACTCGTCGAGCCACCGTTCGTACCAGCCCTCTTTCTTGGCGAGCGTATACGGCTCGTAGCGGATGATGCCCAAACCGCCGTCGGTGGCGATTACCGCCACCCGGTCGCCGCAGGCGATGGCGTTCACCTTGTCGTTGGGGATCCAACGTTGGTAGCCGAAATATTGATATTCACCGTTGACGTTGCGGATTGCACCGCGGGTGGTGCCGATCCACAAATCGCCGGCGAAGCCAGAGGCCAGGCAGGTCGTGTCTTCATACGGCAACCCGTCCGGGCCTTGGATGAGGTACCAGGTCATTCCCCGCAGGATTGCCAGACCCTTGCTGGTGGCCACCAGCAGGCGGTTCCCTTGGGTCATCATCTGGCGGATCGTCGCCCCGGGCGGCAACGAGCCCCAGTCGGCCACATCCTCCCAGACGAGCTTGTCACCATCCAGCACGAGAACCTGCTTGCCGTCGTGGACGTAGAGCGTGCCCGCGTAGGAGGCCACGCCGCGCAGGCCGGGGGTCTGCTCCTTGAGGATTGGCTTGAGGGAGTCGCCGTCCACGGCGAACAGCCCGTTGCCGGCGGCAATCACCCGGCCGTTGTGCATACAGAGATCGGCGACGGCCGCTACCGACAGCTTGGTCCAGGCTTGCCGGTCGAACTTCCACAGCCCGTCGGCAGCGATGGCCCACAAAGCGTCGCCGAGCACTTTGAGCTGCGACACGGCCTGTTGCGGGCCGTCGGATTGCTTCTGGAGGATGTCGCCCTGCACCGTCGAAAGCCCATCTTGGCTGCCGACGTAGGTCTGGCCGGCGTAGACCGCCACGGCGGTCAGTGGCTGTTTGCTGAAAATGTGCCGGCTTGTCTCCTGGAGATAGACCGAGTCGGCAACCGACTTCCACCGCGGGTGTGCCGGTTTGGGCAGCTCGGCGAGGGCCGGCGTGCCGAGGAGTAACGCAAAGATTGACGCGAGTATCCGGTGTGAGCGGCACATGAGCGATTCTCCATCACGATGCAAAGCTTGGCGGCTTGGAGACGGCCACTATCGTACCACGCCGCCAGGGAACGGGACAGGCGTGCGCGGACAGCCGCCCTGTCTGCTCCACAACGCGCGGGATAAACTGGAACGTTGAGCGGTCGACGGAACGTCGGCCCTCCACCGGGAATCGCCGCCGTACCGGCGGCGGCTAAACGTTTCGTTTGCGCCGCAGAAGGTATAGAATCCGCGTCTTTCGACTCCGTGGGCGCATCCAGAGAAGACCAGGTCCAAAACCGGTAGTCCTCTCTGCGTGCCATATGGGGAGTCAGCATGCCCCCCGAGATTTCCCACCAAAGTGCTTGACTGTTGCTGTCGCAAGGTGTACCTTCGGCGCCGCTGGCCTTTCCGGAAGGCGCGACGCATCGGCGGCTTCCGCCATTCTGCCGCCGCCTTCAGGGGCTGCACCGGGTAGCGAGCGTCGAACCACATCGTCTTATCCACGAGGGTTTCCACCATGGCACTGTTTTCACTTGCGTCTGCGGCGCGGCGTCGGCCGTTGAAGAGTGGTCGGCGGGCGAGTCTTAATTCATCGGCCTCATCGGCGGTGAGGACACGGCGGCCCAAATCGCTTGGCCGCTCGCTGCGGCTGGAATTGCTGGAGGACCGCAGCCTGTTGAGCGTCTTCACGGTCACTAACACCAACGACGGGCCGGTTGCCCACGCCGGCGACCTGCCCGGCAGCTTGCGGCAGGCGGTCTTCGACGTCGACGCGAATCCTGGCGCCAATACCATCAACTTCGACGCCTCGCTGGCCGG
>JAJYGU010000241.1 GCA_021784975.1 Planctomycetota bacterium | reverse complement strand
GGGCCACTGCATCCAGCCCCGGTTGCCGGCAATCCCGAAGGCCACGGTCATGGCCAAAATGATCCAGCCCGAGGCGTAGCGGCGCGATTGCTGGAGGGTCGGTTCGCGGGCGATGAACCACCAGGCGGTGCCCAGCAGCACGCCGGCGAAAATGCAGCCCGCCGAGGCCCCATAGCCGGACGAGCCGCGGACGGCCCAGGTCATGCCCCCGATGGCCGCAAACAGCACGGTGGGAAGAAACAGGTCCTCGCCCAAATTGCGGCGTGCGCTCATCTTGGCTCAACCTCCAAGGTCATGTGGGTATGCAAAGGAAATCGACATCTGGGTTTGGCGCCGCCGCGCAATTCCCAGTATTGCCGATCGAGCCGATGAAAACAAGCGATCTGAGACGGCCGGGTGCATTCCCGTTGTTCCATCGCGCACCACCGCGACCGGTGCCGCGGAGCGGCAAGATGTGATTAGCCGGAGGTGGAGCTAGAGCGCAACCTCCGGCAGTCAAGATCGTACGACCCATGCCGCGTAGCGGCATTACCATCGCCCGATGGTGCGCGATCGTAGCGCCGCTACGCGGCTTTTGTTGGTTCTGCTCGCGACCGGGGGGTTCGCTGCGATCCACCCCCGACTACTCGAGTTGCGCCGCTCTGCGGATCGACCTCGCGGATTTCGTTTGTTTGGCAGACTTGTCCGCCGGCGTCGCGCCTGCCGTCCTGCCTTTCTTTCGCTCCACCAGGCGGAAATCCAGCTCGCGGCGTTCCAGATCGACGCGGGCCACCGCCACCCGCAGCAGGTCGCCCAGCCGGTAGCGATTGCCTTGGCGATGCCCGGCCAGCGTGTGGGTGGCCCGGTCGAAGCGGTAGTAGTCGTCGCGGAGGCTCTCGGTGCGGATCAGCCCTTCGGCCGGCAGTTTGATGCCCTGCACGAAGATGCCGTAGCTCTCCACCCCGGTCACCACGGCCTCCATCTCCTCGTCAAGGCGGGTGCTCAGGTAGGCCAACAACTTGAGCTTCGTCAGATCGCGTTCGGCGGCCTCGGCCCGCTGCTCGCGGTCGGAGCAATGGCGGCCCAGCACCACCAGCTCGTCGTAGTGCGTGCGCGGTTTCGTCTGCCGCAGCATCGCCTCGAGGATGCGGTGGACGGTCAGGTCGGGGTAACGCCGGATGGGCGAAGTAAAGTGGCAGTAGCAGTCGCTGGCCAGGGCGTAGTGACCTTCCTCCTCGGGGCTATACACTGCCCGTTGCAGCGATCGCAACACGGCGAAATGGACCGCGTGCTGCTCGGGCTGGCCGGTGGCCGCCGCCAGCAAGGCCTGCAGGCCAAACCGGCTTTGCAGGTGCTTGGCCGGGTAGCCGAGCTCGCGCATGAACTCCTCCAGCGCCCGAATCTTCTCAGGGCTTGGGGCCTGATGGACGCGGCGCAAGAAGTGCAGGCCGCGGTCGCGGCAGGTCTCGGCCACCGCCTCGTTGGCCGCCAGCATGAACTCCTCGATGATCTGGTGGCTCTCGGTGTTCTCGGCTACGTGGGCCCCGGTGACGCGACCCTGGCGATCGAGTTCGACCTTGACCTCGGGCATGGTCAGCTCCAGCGCCCCCTGATCCCTCCGCCGCTTACGGAGGATCAGGGCCAGGGTATGCATGTGACCCAACAAGGCCGACACCTTGCCGCCCAGCTTGCGTTGCACGGATTTCGCGCGGGGACGGTCCCGATTTTCGCGGCGGGCACCACGCGGGCACCGCCGCGAAGCGGTGGTCGGCGTGGTCGCCGCGAAAATGGCACTCTCCCCTGCCGTCCGCTCCGCCAGAAACTCATCAACCTGCTCGTAAGTCAGCCGCTTGGTGCTGCGGATGGCCGCCGAGTGCAATTCGGTTGCTATCCGCTGCCCTTCGGCAGTGAACTCGATCACCGCCGATTTGGTGTAGCGGACTTTGCCCGGCTGCAGGCTGGCCAGGCCGTTCGAGATCACCTCGGGCAGCATGGGAATCACCCGGTCAGGCAGATACACGCTGGTGGCCCGATCCAGCGCCTCGCGGTCCAGGGCGGTGTTGGGGCGGACGAAATGCGAGACGTCGGCGATGTGGACGCCCAGCCGCCAATGGCCGTTGTCGAGTTGCTCCAGCGAGATCGCGTCGTCGAAGTCGCGGGCGTCGGCCGGGTCGATAGTGACCACCACCTCGCCGGTAAAATCGGTGCGGCCGTCGATCGACTCGTCGAAGGCCTCGGCTTGCTGCTCGGCCTCGGCCAGGGCGTCTTCGGCGAAGCGGTCGGGCAGGCCGAACTCGCGGATGATCGAAAGCGTATCGACCCCCGGCCTCCCGCCCGGTCCGAGCACCTCGGTGACAACCCCTTCGCCGGCGTGAAACGAGGAGGGGAAGCGAACCATTTCCACCACCACCTTGTCGTCGGGCTGCACGTTCTTCGCGCCCGGATCGCCGACGCAGATCGGCCGGGCGAACAAGGTACCGGCGATCCGCACGTAGCCGGTGCCCTCCGATTCAAAGTAGGTGCCCACGAACTGATGCGTTTGCCGTTCGACGATTTCCACGATCCGGCCTCGCTGGCCAGGATCGCCGTGCCGGCGCTTCTGGAGTTCCACCAGCACCGTGTCGCCGCTGGCGGCGTCGGCCGCGCGGTCGGCCGGAATATAGACGTCCTGCGAGCGGTCGCCGCGGCTTTCCACGCCGCTGGGGCGAACAAAGCCGTAGCCCTTTTGCGTCCGCTGAAAGACGCCGGCAATGCGATTGCCTCTTCTCGCGGTGGGAGATTTCTTGGCTTTCATGGTGGAGGAGTCTTGATCGAGTTCGGTCGCCCTTACCCCCGCCCCCTCTCCTGTGACCAGCCGTTCGGTCGGTGCGCGGAGAGGGGAGACTGTGGGCACGCCGGCCACCGGCATCACAAGATGGTTCGTGCCGTAAATCAACAGTCCCTGGTGGACCAGACGCTTGACCGCGCGGCGGACTTCTGAAGCCTGCTCCTTCGGCAGTCCGAGCTTCTTGGCGATGACGCGCGGCTTGACCGGCTGGTAGCCGGGCATGGCAATATGTTGAAGGACTCTAGAGTCAATTTCAGTTTCGTGCATCAGGAGATCGGTTTAGAGTGGGGAGTGCAGGGGTTGTCGCCCGTCATTCGGGCGGCGTGCCGATCAGACATCCGGTGCGGTTCACATGACACCGGCCGTGCGCTAGCAATCAGAGGCTCCTACTCACGTCGTTGTCTTATCCTTGTTTCTATGAAATGCAACAATTGCTGTGTGTCGATGTCCGTAGCGGTTCGATAATGGGCCACGCACAGCCATTCCTTCTTTGTCGCCCTGGTCCTCTTAAGCTTCAGGCGTAATACCGACTGGCCATGAGCATCCGAGCATATACGCGCCTCACGGATTGATCGGTAATCGTACGTCCGTCGAGTTGACGTGCGAATTCCGAGCTCGCCGACCTTCACCTGTGCTCTTTGCAGTTGTTCTTCTATGTACCAGACTGGGAGTATCACAAAAGGCCAACAGAAGTACCCGATTATTAGCAGAAAGCCCACCAGCCCGAATTCTGCGCAGTGGTACAAGACCGAAAGATCGACACCATAAACCATCCACAGTCCAACGCTGAATAGGAGTGGGAGTGTAAGGGCGAGAGGTAATGCGAACGTTGTCACCCTGACGAGGAGTGCCGTAAACAACCGAGCTCGATCAAAGACGAAACAACGAAAGCCGTGAAGACTTATCTGCCCTCTAGGCTCGATCCAGGAGAACGTAGCGTCGTCGTGGCTCACGGGCGTATTGGCGCGTTACCATTTTTCTGTGAGCATTGCTTGGCACCCTCTCGATGTTATCGCGAGTGGCATGGCACCCCGCGTCATGAAGAGGATACCTCTCCCGTATCTTTTCCCGTCCCCCGCCCCTCGCCCCCCGCCCCCTTGAACAGCTTCCGCTCCAGGCTGGGGTTGAAGGTGGTCCAGGCGCTGTCCACGTTGGGATCCTCGCGCATCAGTGCCGCCACCGAGTTGATCTTGGCGTCGAGGTTGTCGAGGTAGCAGAGGGCCAGGGCCTCCAGGGTCATGGGCAATTTTGGGCTGCCGAAGGCGTATTCGCCGTGGTGGCTGACGATCATGTGCTTCAGCCGCAGCACGGTCTCCGCCGGAATCGGCTCGCCGGAGAGCTTTTGGGCCTCGGCCACCTTGGCCTCCAACATACCGACCGCCATGACCAGGTGCCCGATAAGCTGGCCTTCATCGCTGTAGGCCAGACCGCGGTCGTATTGCAACTCGTGGACCTTGCCCATGTCGTGCAGAAAGGCCCCCATCAGCAGCAGATCGCGGTTGATCTGCGGATAACAAGGGCTGACGCGGAGCACCACCTCCAGCAAATTGACCACGTGCTCCAACAGCCCGCCGTGGTAGGCATGATGGTTCTTGGTGCCCGCCGGGGCCAAGGTGAAGCGGGCCATGAAGGCGTCGTCCATCAGAAAGCAGTCGGCCAGGTTCCGCAGGGCCGGGTCGCTGATTTCACGGAGGATTTCCTGGAGCCGGTGCACCAGCTTCTCGACCGGCACCGCGGGCACCGGGATAAAATCCGCTTCATCGACTTCGCTCGGCTCCACCGGGCGAATCTTGCTGGCAATGATCTGCATGGCCCCTTGAAACTGCTGGGCCGTGCCGGTCACCCGCACGTACTGGCCGTTGCCGAACGATCGGTAAATCTCCTCATTGGCGTTCCACAGCCGGGCGGCAATCGAACCGCTGCGGTCGGAGAGGTCCAGTTGCAGGTAGAGGTTGCCGTTGCGGTTCGGACGCAATTGCTTGCCGCTGGCGACAAAGACGGCGTCGACCGCCTCCTGGTGGCTTAATTCATTGACGTAGCGACGAGACATGCGGGACTGCCAAGATTGTAGATTTCGATGCCACCAGCAAGCGCAGGGCTTCGGCCGATTCGGCCGCCGGCCCTTGAATTGTAAATGGCCAGACACGGCACCACAAGGGCCGCGAGAGACACTTTCAATTCTGCGGCCGCTGGACTAAGATGGATCGAGATTGAAAGATAGCAAATTGGAGCGGAAACATGGCGGAAAAAGCGGTGCTCACGGTCGGCGATCAACGCTACGAACTGCCGGTGCTGGAAGGCACCGAGGGGGAGCGGGCCATCGATATTACCCGGCTGCGGGACGATACCGGGCTGTTGACCTATGACCCCGCCTTGGGCAACACGGCGGTCTGCAAGAGCGCCATCACCTTCATCGACGGCGACAAGGGAATTCTCCGTTATCGGGGCATCCCCATCGAGCAGTTTGCCAGCCGGCCGAACTTCGTCGAAGTGGCCTGGATGCTGATCTTCGGCCGGTTGCCGCGGCAGGAAGAGTTGAATCGCTTTAGCGACCTGTTGACCTGCAACGAGTTGCTGCACGAAGGGGTGGGCTACCAGTTTCAGCACCTCCCCCCCGGCGCCCCGCCGATGGCCATTCTCTCGGCCACCTTGAGCAACCTGGCCTGCTACCACCCCACCTTCCTGGCGATCGAGGGCGAGGAATCGTTGGAGGAGGCGGCCGCCCGGCTGATTAGCAAGGTGCGGACTATTGCCGCCTTTTCCTATCGCCGCGCCTTGGGGCTGCCGTTCAACTACCCCGATCCGCGGTTGCGCTACTGCGCCAACTTCCTGCACATGATGTTCTCGATCCCGTACCAGCAGTACATCGTCACTCCGGAAGTGGAAGACGCCCTGAACCTGGTATTCATCTTGCACGGCGACCACGAGCAGAATTGCAGCACCTCGACGGCCCGAGTGGTGGGCTCGGCCAAGGCCAATCTGTTCGCTTCCTGCGCGGCGGCGGTGTGCGCCCTGTGGGGACCGCTCCACGGCGGGGCCAACGTGGAGGTCATGGAGATGCTGAAACGCATCCACAAGGGCGGGCTGTCGCCGGAAGACTGCATCCGCGAGGCCAAGGACAAGACCAATCCCTTCCGCTTGTACGGCTTCGGTCACCGCGTCTACCGCAACTACGATCCCCGCGCCAAAATCCTCCACGAGGCCTGCGACCGGGTGTTCACCCAACTGAAGCGGAAAGACCCCTTGCTCGACATCGCCCGCAAGCTCGAAGAGCTGGCCCTGAGCGATCCTTACTTTATCGACCGCAAGCTCTATCCGAACGTGGACTTTTACAGCGGGATCCTGCTCCGCGCCATCGGCATCCCCACCGACATGTTCACCGTCTGCTTCGCCATCGGCCGCTTGCCGGGCTGGATTGCCCAATGGAAGGAACAACATGACGATCCGACCAGCAAGATCTGCCGCCCGCGCCAGGTGTATACCGGCCCCAACGAGACCGATTACTTGCCGATGGAGAAAAGGTGAGAATACCAAAGGGAGACTTGCCCGAGTCGCGGTAGAATTGGAAGGAGCGGGAAGGGGCTTTCTTGCCCGAAGGGGAAATCATGGTTTATCGAGGGCACGTGGAACTTGAGCCATGAATGCCGTTCGCGTTCGCCGTCGCATCGATTCGGAGACACTCTGATTACCCGAACTCAAAGAGTTGATCGGCAAGGAGGTCGAGATCATTGTCTTGGAGGAGCCGCCTACGGCATCGCGTTCCGTTTGATAAGCCTCTTGCGGCTTCGCCGCCCCGACAGACAAGCTGTCGGGGCCACCCCCTACGGGTGCTTGGCAGCCGAAGGGACCGTGGCAGCTTCTTTTTCTACCGCCTGCACTGCCCGCGCGAGCTGGCGATCGGTGACCGGCTCCGCGGGCTCTTTCGCCGCGTCGTCCGGCTTGTACATGTCGCGGGCGAACCGCCACTGCCGCAACTTGTCAAGCTCCTCGCCTTTGACGACCACCCGGCAACCCTTGTTTGGCTTCACACCCCACTGATCGGACGGCTTGGCGTTGCGGAGGCGGTGGATGTTCTTGCCGCTGGGGCGCCAGTAGCTGGCGGTGGTCAGTTTCATGGCCCCGCAGCCGTTTTCCAGGTCGATCAGCTCCTGCACGGTCCCCTTGCCGAAGCTCCGCTGGCCGACCACGGCGGCCCGGTGGTGGTCCTGCAGGCAGGCGGCCACGATCTCGGCGGCGCTGGCCGTGTTGCCGTTGATGACCACCGCCATCGGGAAATCGGTGCAAGTCCCTTTGCCGCTGGCGTCGTAGGCCTCGATGACCTGGCGGTTGCGGCCGCGGGTGGTGACGATCGTGCCCGAGTCGATGAACATATCGCAGGTCTGGACCGCCGCTCCCAACAGCCCGCCGGGATCGTCGCGGAGGTCGAGCACCAGCCCGCGGAGGCCGTGCTCCTTGAGCCATTTCATCGCATGCTGCAATTCCTCGACTGTCTTATCGGCGAAGCTCGTGATGCGGACGTAGCCAATCCGGTCCGGTCCGGCGAGGAAGAAGTTCCATGAGCCGTCGGCGTTGCGGGTGTCGCCCAACACGGTGTCGACCGAGATGACCTGGCGAACGATTCGCACTGCGACCGGGTCTTTCTGAGCCTGATGAAGGATCATCAGCGCGACGCTGCTGCCCGGCGGACCCCGCAGCAAGCCGACCGCATCCCCGAGCGACATTCCTTGCGTAGCGGCGTCGTCGATCCGCAGAATATGGTCGCCGGCCCGAATCCCGGCCGCGTAAGCGGGCTTATTGACCAGCGGGCACAGCACCAGGAGCTGCCTGGTCTTGGCGTCCAGGCCGACCTCCATGCCCACCCCGCCGAACTCCTGGTCGATTACTTCATGGAACTGCTGCAGGTCGGCCGGTCGAATATAGGTCGAGTATTCGTCGAGTTGGCCGAGCATCGACGCCATGGCGGCCTGGAACAACTGAGAGGGCCGCACCGGCTCCAGGGCGCTGCGTTCGATCTTGGCGATGGCGTCGCCCAGCACCCGGCCGTAGGTGTTCCGCTGCACCCGCTGATAACACATCAGTGAGATGACGGCAACGGCGAACAGCAGGGCCAAGTTGCGGCGTGGCACGGCGAGAAATCTCGAACCTGGTAGAGACGGAGAAGGATGACCCTCTCATCCTACCCGGCCGGCTTGCGTTCGGCAATCGCCTTGGCCAGCCGCTGGGAGACCTCGCTGCGGGCACGGCGGAGATAGGGCTGATTGGGCATCTCGGCCACCGCCCGCGAAAGGACTTCAAAGGCCTGGTCGAAGCGGCCCGCCCGGCAGAGGCTTTCCGCCCATTGATGATGCAGGTGGACGAAGTTTTGGGCAAAGGCCCGGTAGCTCGGCTCCAGGGACATGCCTTGGTGAAGCACGTCAATCGCCTCGCGAAACTGCTGCCGGTCGCCCAGCTCGATGGACCAATTGTTCAAGGTGGCCAACAGATTGCCGCGGGCGGTGGCATTGCCCGGGTCGAGCCTTACAGCCTTGGCGTTGGCGGCGGCCGCCTGGGCAAACTGTTTTTCGGCCAGCCGATCGACGCCCCGATTGTAGTAGATCATGGCCGCCATCTGAATCGGCGAGACCTCGCGGAGGTTCGCCGTCTCGGCCGGGGTGGCCGGCCACCGGGTCCGCGCGACCGCCTCCGACATTCCCGTCGGTCTTGCCCGTAACTGAAACCAGGACGGGCAAGTGGTTTCGAGGTCCAGGACTCCGCCCGGCAGCAGGACGCGGCTCATAGCATGGCCGGGGGCCGCCAATCCCCGGCACTGCAAGCCAAATTGGCCGGCCAAGTAGTTGAACAGGATGGAGGCGGTGAGGCAGTTGAACCGGCCCTCGTCCAAGGTGGCCCGCAGGTCGGTGCCGTCGATGCGGTATCGGCCGCGCAACACGCGGCGGTGCATGAACTCAAAAACGGCCTCCGCCACGGCGGTCGGCGGACCCGCGCAGGCGCCGGATCGCTGCAGTTCATCCACCAGGCCGGCCGCCTTGCGCCGATAGCGCTCCAACGACTCGACATCACCGACGCCGCTGGCCACCAGGGCGGCATCCAGCGGCGAGAACTCATCCAGCCGGCCGTCGGCGGCATCGGCGAACAGGCGCCACTCCAAGTCCGAGGACGGCGCGGCGGCTAGGGCAAGATTGAACGGTTTCGCAACATCCGCGGCTGCCCGCGGCGGCGAAACCGTGCTGGCCGCACACACCGCCTGCCCGGCAAACAACCATGCCCAAAGCAGGCATGCCGTGCTTCGGCAGCCGCGGCGGGCGCGGATACGGCCCAGGTGGGCTACGTGTCGCATCGAAGAATCGTCTTTTCCGGGTGGTAGCGACTTTTCCGCCCGGTCAGGCTTTCTACCGAGGCGGAATCATGGCGGATCGCCACAACTCTACGATGCGATTCGGCAACACGCCAGCGCCGACGAGAGAAAAACGAGCTACGGCAGCTTGTGGCCCATCTTGTCGCGCTTGGCGGCGATGTAGCGGGCGTTGTGCTCGTGGATCGGACCCACGATAGGGACTTGATCCACCACCTCCAGATCGAAGCCGCCGTAGATGAAAGCGTCGGTCTTCTTCGGATTGTTGGTTAACAGACGAACCTTGGACAAGCCGACGTCCTTGAGGACCTGGATGCCTACCCCGTAGTCGCGGCTATCGACATGGTGGCCCAGGGCCAGATTGGCTTCCACGGTGTCCATGCCCTGGTCCTGGAGATGATAGGCCTTGATCTTTTCGACCAGTCCGATGCCGCGTCCTTCCTGCGGCAGGTAGACCAACACACCGGCCCCCTCCTGGCCGATCATTTGCAGCGCCAGTTGCAGTTGGTCGCCGCAGTCGCAGCGCAGCGAGGCCAACAGGTCGCCGGTGAAGCAGGCGGAGTGCAGTCGTACCAACGGCTCGGGGCGAGTGGTCGGATCCCCCAGCACGACGGCGATTGGCTGCTGGTCCTCATATTTCACGCCGTAGGCAATGATCCGACCCGGCCCAAAGCGGGTGGGCAAGTTGGCCTCGGCCAGCCGGTAGACGAGCTTCTCGCTGCGGCGGCGATAGCGGATGAGCCCCTCGATGGTGATGATTTCCAGTTGGAACTCTTGGGCCAGCGCGTACAGCTCGTCGGGCGTCGCCCGATCGCCGTGCTGACCGAGAATCTCGATGAGCACTCCGGCCGGCTTCAGTCCGGCCAGGCGGGCCAGATCAACGGCGCACTCGGTATGGCCGGCGCGACGCAATACACCGCCCTCCTTCGCCACGATCGGAAACAGGTGGCCCGGCCGCGCGAAGTCCGACGGCTTGCTGCGAGGATTGAGCATCTCGCGGATGGTCGTAGCCCGCTCGGGCGCGGTGATGCCCGTCCGTCCGCTAATGTGGTCCACCGGCACGGCGAACGCCGTTTGAAAGGGGGCCGTATTGTCCTGAACAATCGGTGGCAACTCCAGCCGCTCGGCGACTTCCGGCAGGATCAGCATGCAGAGCTGCCCTCGCCCGTGCGTGATCATGAAATTGACGATTTCAGGCGTTGCCTTCTCGGCAGCGCAAATGAAATCCCCCTCGTTCTCGCGGTCCGCGGCGTCCATCACGATGACCGCTTTACCCGCGGCAATGGCCTCGACCGCAACTTCGATCGTCGAAAGTCGGTGTGACACGGCAATTCTCCTTCCGTACTCCTCCATTATAATCCATCGGCGACGGGCCGCCAGCCGCAGGCGGACAAGTGGCCTGAGGGCGGAGTTCGGAGGGCGGAAGGCTACTACCTGGCGCGGGCAAGTTGCATATTCAGGGCGCGTTTGCGACAATAGCCGACGTGGTCTTAGGTCTTGGGTCTTGGGTCTTGGACGTAAGCTCCGGGTTCCAACACCTAAGACCTAAAACCCAAGACCCAAGACCCAAGAACATCCACCACCCTTCCCGCCCACCCAGGAGCATCCCGCCATGTCGCTCTCCCACCTCACGCGTCGCGATTTCTTGCGCAGTTCCGCGGCTGCCGCAGGGGTAGCGTTTGCCGTGCCGGCCTATGTGCAAGCCAAGTCGCGCGGCGAAAAACTCCGTGTGGCTGTGATTGGGCCCCGAGGACGCGGCGCGGCCCAATTGGAGGCGGCCGGCAGACTGGAACACGTGGTGGCCGTCTGCGATATCGACCAACGGAATCTGGCGGACGTGGCCAAGGCGTTTCCCAAGGCCAAGCCCTATGTCGATTTCCGCACGATGCTCGGCGAGATGGAGAAGTCGATCGACGTGGTGATGGTCAGCACGCCCGACCATACCCACGCGCCCGCCACCGCCATGGCCCTGCGGATGGGCAAGCATTGCTATTGCGAGAAGCCGCTGACGCACACCGTCTACGAGGCGCGCACGGTGGCCCGACTGGCCAAAGAGAAGAACCTGGTCACGCAATTGGGCACGCAGATCCACGCCGGCGACAATTACCGCCGCGTGGTCGAATTGATTCAAGCCGGCGCGATCGGCCCCGTCCGCGAAGTCCGCGTCTGGTGCACGGCCGGGTACGGGGGCGTGAAGCGGCCCACGGAAACGCCCCCGGTGCCGAAGGGCCTGCATTGGGACCTGTGGCTCGGTCCGGCCCCGTATCGCCCTTATCATCCGTGCTATCTGCCGTTTACGTGGCGGAACTGGTGGGCCTTCGGTACCGGCGGGTTGGGCGATTTTGGATGTCACCTCATGGACCTGGCGTTTTGGGCCTTGAAGCTCCGCTATCCGACGACCATCGAGGCGTCCGGCCCCCCGGTTGATCCAGAAAGCTGTCCGGGTCCACACGGACTGGTGGTCAAGTACGAGTACCCCGCCCGCGGCGACCTCCCGCCCGTGAAGCTAACGTGGTACGACGGCCACATGGCCGAGGCACCGCAGATGCCGCCGGGCTTCGGCATCAAGCCCTTTAAGATGGGCGTGTTGTTCATCGGGAAGGACGGCGTGTTGCAGGCCGACTACGGCTCCCGCAAGCTTTACCCCATCGAGAAATTCAAAGACTTCAAGGCGCCGCCACAGACGATTCCCCAGTCGATCGGCCACCACCAGGAGTTCTTCAAGGCCTGCAAGGATGGCGGGACGACGACCTGCAACTTCGACTATTCCGGGGCGCTCACTGAGGCCGTGTTGCTCGGCGCAGTCGCCTATCGGACCGGCAAGAAGCTTCATTGGGATCCCCAGAAGCTGATCGCCACGAACTGCCCCGAGGCCGAAGCGTACTTGCTTCATCCGTACCGCCCGGGCTGGACGCTGTAGGCAGCGGGCTCCGTCCCGTTCCGGAAGTGGGTTATACTCCCGCTGCTCACCGCCCGGATTCCGACAACAGGGCATCAAGTCGCGATGCCAGTTCGGGCGGTAGTTGTACCAAGAGGTCCCGGCCCACCAGCCCCACGTCGATCAAGTCGCGAAGGTGGACGCGGTCCTGGTCGCGGTTCGACTGAAGCTTCATCAAGACCAGACCGGCAAGCGAAACGGCGTGAAGGCCGGGCGAGAGCGTCAGTCGGTCGTCAAGAGACGGCGAGGGATGCTCGTACTCCGGCCGAAGCTTCTCGCCCGACCAGACGAGGTGAACGGCATGACGCGGATTCGGATCATCGCGATCCAGGAACATGCCGACGCCCAGGACCTCAAAATAATCCATGCCGGCCGACAGGGCCGCGGCGCGCGCCCGCGGAAGGTCGTCGCGGCGAATCATGACGTCCACGTCCTTGGTTGTCCGCACGGCGGCCGGCTCTTTGCTGGCAACCCACAGCGCTACGGCTTGGCCGCCGACCAGTGCATAGGGGACCGACATCTGCTCCAAGGCGCGAGTGATGCGGCGGAGACGGTCCGTCACGTCGTCAAGCGACATGGTGTAGCTCTCCCAAAGGTTCGCACTCGGCGCGGAAGCAGGTGTTTTTGTGGACATGGCAACTTCGACTCATACGCCACTCTACCGCAACTCAGACTACAATCCAACCATCTAAACGAGTATGGGTCAGCGTAGGTCGGTCCATGCTGCCACGAACCGTGTTAAAATAACCCGACTAGGAAGCTTGCATAAGAATTGCCGATTCCCGCAGTTCTGATGAATTTCTCGATTCTCCCGAATCTTCGGACGATAACGTCTGTTGAAGGTTTCCTCGCATCGACGGGCGAGACGCAAATCGCGATCCGCCGGTAGGCATGGACTGGCCACACTGGTCGTGTCCCGTTGTCGAGGAACCTGATTCTGTCGGGCGCTTTTTGTGGGACGAGGACCCCGGCTAGGCCGGGCGTACTCCCCAGGAGGACCGCTGGTCGCGTCGGGTGCTCTTCATGAGAGGAGGGTCGGAAATCGTGAAACGGAGCATTGTCGTCAGCCTATTTGGTGGCTTGCTATTAGCGACCACCGGGTGTTGCCTGTTAGATGGAATCTGCTGTTATCGTCCCTGTGTTGCCCGCGCAGCCTGCGCCGACGGTTGCGATGGTGACTGTGGCGGGGGCTGTGGCTCCTGCTGCGGTCCGTTTCACCATCCGGTCCGGACGGTGGTCTACGGTGCGGCCGCGCGGATTGCGGGGCGGTGCGACGGTTGCTGCGACGGCGATTGCGGCCGGCCGTGCGGCCGGTGCTGCGGCCCGGTATGCGGTGGCTGCGGTGGTGGCCCTTGTGGCGATTGCTGTGGCGACGGCTGCGGAGAACGGTGTTGGAACCGCGGGCCGCTCACCTGGATTTTCGCCCTTTTTACGCCGCCTTGCTGGTGCGGCCGGGGCTGCGGACAGCGCTATTGGGGCGATTTTTACGGCGATCCGCCCGACTGCTGGGACCCCTGTGATTGCTACGGAAATTACACCGGTGGCGGTGTGGTACATGGTGGCTGCCGCACTTGCGGCCACCCGGTCGGCGGGGTCGTCGACGGGGAGGTTTACAGCGAAGCGCCGGTGCCGAGTGGTCGTCGCATGGATGGCGTTGTCTACCGGGACGCGCCCAATGGCCGTCGCATGGATGGCGAAGTTTACCGGGACTCGCCCAGCGGCCGTCGCATCGTCAGCCAGCGGATGTCGATGCCGCCGGGCGGCAAGATTTTCTCGCAGAACGACCGCGTGGTCGACACTACCGACAACGCCGCCGGCGACTCGGCCGACGGCTCAACCGACTATCCAGTCCAACGTCCCCATAGGGCAAGCCGGCAGCAATGACCGTCGCCTTCTCGCACTCAGCCCGCGGGTAACACCCGCGGGCATTTTTTGTGGGGGGGACTGTCCCGATTTTCGCGGCGGAGAGGAAAAATGCCTCGGGAAATGCCGTCTTCGCCGCGAAAATGGGACTGTCCCCTTTCGCCACTTATCGTGGCTACCGCGGCTTGGCGGCGCCGCGGACGGCCTCTTGGCGGTCCTCGTAGGGTGGCAGCCGCTCGTCGAGCCGGCATTGGTGTAGCACGGCGCGGTTGTGGGGAGACAGACCGCACAACCGCATCACCCCGTCGTGATCCGCAATCAGGCGGTACAACTGCATCAACTCCCCGATCAGTTCGCTGCTGAGCATCGGGATCTGATCCAGCTCCAACACTAGGCGGTGGGTGAAATGCTGCTCCATCAACTGCCAGATCTGGGCTGCCAAGGCTGGGCAGGCAGATTCCGCCGGATCCAACCTTCGCACCCGCACCAGAAGCCAATCGGGACCACGTTCGACATCCAAATCGCAGCCAGATAAGACTGCAAGCATCGCCTTACTCCTTTGCGTTCCCGCGGATGGCCCTCCCGCGTGGAGATTCCATAACGAGCCTGCTTACCAACGTTCATGCTACCACAGTTCCTCCGCCCCGCAATAACCCTGTAGGGTTATGCCGCGTCTGCGGGGGCGCGCAGGGGGACAGGCACATTTTTCGGCTTTCGCTTCTCTGGTGCGCGAACGCCAGAAAGGCCGAAAAATGAGCCAGTCCCCGCCCGCCGGTCACGAGGGAATATGCAGGATCGGCGTGGGGGTGAAGCCGACGAAGATAAACGCCAGCGTGAGCCAGCCGAGGATGGCGCGGAACCAGCCCAGCGGTTCCTCGTCGTTGGCGGTGGGCGGATGAGCGGGGCCCATCAAGATCAGCAGGATGAGCATCAGGAACCAGCCGCCCAGGAGTTTCAGATTCATCGCCACCACCACGATGGCCGTCAGCAAGAGCAGCGAAGCCACCAGATTGGCCTTTCGCCGCAGCAGGGCATAGAGGATGTGCCCGCCGTCGAGTTGGCCGATGGGCATCAGGTTCAGCGACGTCACCAACAGCCCGACCCAGCCGGCAAAGGCCATGGGGTGGCACATGACTTCCATGCCAGCAGGCGTCGGGCCCAGGATCCATTTCTCGAGCACACGGAACACCAAGGGATCGCCAAACAACCAATTGTCCCGCGCGGGAACGCCGAAACTGGAGTACTGCAAGCCTACGATCAGGAAGATGAAGGTCGGTACCAAGCCTGCCAGGGGACCACTGATGCCGATATCGAACAGCGCGCGGCGGTGGCCCATCCGCGGTTCCATGGCGATCACCGCCCCGAAGGTTCCCAGGGGCGAGAACGGCATGGGAATGAAGAAGGGAAAACTCGCATACACGCCGTAGCGCCACGCCTGGATGAAATGTCCCATTTCGTGACAAACGAGGATCGTCATCAAGGGCACGGCGTAGTGCAGCCCGACCCAAAGACCGGCCAGCGGATACCCAGCCTCGAAGAGCCCCGCGCCTTGCACGTATACCGTGCTGAGGCAGGTGGCCACAAACAGCAAGAGCGGCAACCTCCAGCGGCGGCGGCGACGCGGCGGACGGACCTCCTGCCATTGCCAAGGGGCACCGGGGGCCGTCTCCATGACCACCTCCGCGGGCACGATCTCCGGCTCATAATTCGGATCGTAGGCCGAGACGATTTCCGGCGGGTAGACCGGCACCTCCCCCGGCTCGTTGGTTGATTTGTCGTCCATCGTCATCCTGTCGCGGCGCCGCGCAATGCCTGGGTGCTATATTGATCCAACTGACGTAACCGCGTTATGGAAGTATACTCGACGGGCCAGCCACCGTCACGGGGCCGACGTCACGGGCTTGCAGTGTAGGGCGCAAAACCGCATACTACGGACTCTGCAACCGTGGGTGGTTCAACGTACTCCTCACGCTCCGCGTGAGGCAAACGTCACGCGGAGCGGTAACCGTTCAGGGGGCAATTGTCACTGCTGAGCGTAGCGAAGAATCTGGCTTGCTCAAGGGGCAGCGCAGGTCCTTCGCCGACCATGCTTCGCATGGTGCCCGTCAGGATGACAAGGCTATTTCCCAGTTCGCGCAAGGCCCCGTATCATGCTCAACCGGCTTTTTCGGCTCGCGGAACACCATACTTCGGTGCGCACCGAGTTGTTGGCCGGGCTGACCACCTTCCTGACCATGGCCTACATCATCGTCGTGCAGCCGGCGGTCCTCTCGGGGGCGATGTCCGGCAGGCCGACGGGCATGGAGTTCGGGGCCATTACCACCGCCACCTGCCTCTCGGCCGCCCTGGCCTCGGCCATCATGGGCCTCTACGGCCGATACCCAATCGCTCAAGCGCCCGGCATGGGCGAGAACTTTTTCTTCGTGGTTACGCTGCTGCCGGCGGCGGCCGGCATGATCGCCTCGCAAGTGGCGGCTGGAGAGTTGGCCGCCAACACGACGAGCCCCTGGCAAATCGGGCTGGGCGTGATCTTTTGGTCGGGCATGATTTTCCTAGGCTTGTCGATGCTCGGCGTCCGCGAAAAGCTCATGGAAGCCGTCAGCCCGAGCATGCGGAACGGCATTGCCATCGGCATTGGACTGTTCATCGCGCTGATCGGCCTGGAGAACACGAGACTGGTGTCGCTGAAGAACGGTCTAAGCCTGAATCCGCAGTTTCTCTCGCCCGACCTCATCGTTTTCTTCTTCGGCCTGTTGGTCACGGCTGGTCTGCACGCCCGCCGCGTCCGCGGCTCGATCATTTGGGGGATTCTGGCGGCCACCGGCTTTGCCGTGGCTTTCAAACTAGGTCTGCCGTGGCTGGGCAAGGCGGCGACGTCCGCACCGGTGGTGAGAGGCTCGATGCTCGCCGGCCAGTTCACGATTGCCCACAGCGTCGTTGCCCGCCCGCCGTCGATCGCGCCGACCTTGTTCAAAATGGATCTGGTCGGGGCACTGAGCTGGCCGATGCTGCCGTTTATCCTCATCTTCCTGTTCATGGTCCTGTTCGACACGCTGGGCACCTTGATCGGGGTGGCGGAGCAGGCCGGTCTGATCCACGAGAATCGGTTGCCCCGAGCGCGGCAGGCCCTGGTGTCTGATGCCCTGGGAACGGTGGCCGGCGCCGCCCTGGGCACCAGCACGGTGACCAGCTTTATCGAAAGCACCGCCGGGGTGGAGCAAGGCGGGCGGACCGGTCTGACGGCGGTTTGCGCGGCGGTCCTGTTTCTGGTCGCCCTGTTCTTCAGCCCGATCATCAACATGATCGGCAGCTATCCGCCGATCACCGCCCCGGCGTTGGTGGTCGTGGGCTCGATGATGATGCGGAACGTGGTCAAGATCGATTGGGACAACTACGCCGAGTGCATGCCGGCGTTTCTGATCGTCCTCGGTATTCCGGTGACCTTTTCCATTGCCGACGGATTGGCGTTGGGTTTCATCGCCTATCCGGTGATCAAACTCTTGGCAGGCCAGGGGGGCGAGGTCCGTTGGCTGATGTACGTGATGGCGCTGGTGTTGGTGGCGTATTTCCTTTTTGTCCGCGTGCAAGTGCTGTAGGTACCCATGAACACGAATTTACCGGCCATTGTGATTACCGGGGCCTCGACCGGAATCGGCGAGGCATGCGCCCTGGAACTCGACCGCCGCGGCTTCCGCGTGTTTGCCGGGGTCCGGTCGGAGGCGGCCGGAGCGGCCCTGCGGGCGAAGGCCTCGCCGTGGCTGACCCCCATTCAACTCGACGTGACCGAGGCCGCCTCGATCGCCGCGGCCGCCGAGCTGGTGGGCAAGGCGGTGAGAGAAACCGGCCTGACCGGCCTGGTCAACAACGCCGGCATCGCGGTTCCCGGCCCGTTGGAAGCGGTGCCGATCGACGCCTTGCGAAGGCAGTTTGAGGTCAACGTAATTGGCGTGGTGGCCGTCACCCAGGCGTTCCTTCCCCTGATCCGCAAGGCCCGCGGCCGGCTGGTGAACATCAGCTCGGTCAACGGCAGCTTGTCGATGCCTTACATGGGCGCCTATTCGGCCTCGAAGTTCGCCCTGGAGGCGCTCAGCGATGCGTTGCGTACGGAGCTATGTCCCTGGAAGATCCACGTGGCTTTAGTCGAGCCGGGACCGATCGACACGCCCATCTGGAACAAATCCATGACGCTGGCCGATCAGCTTGTCGCCCAGGCCGACCCCCAGGTGCTATCGTTCTACGAAAAAGAAATCACCGGGCTCCGCCGCACGGTGGACGGGATCGTCGGCAAGGCATCGCCGGTGGATCGGGTGGTCCAGGCGGTGGTCCATGCCCTGACCGCCGAGCGGCCGAAAATCCGCTATTTCTTGGGCTTCCCCATCCGGTTTCTCTTCAAAGGCTTCCACATGGCCCCCGACCGCCTCCGCGACCGGATTGCACGAAGGCTGATGGGGCTGTCGTGACCTCTCCCAGGGGGCTGTCCCAATTTTCGCGGCGGAGCGGAGTTAGTCTTCGGAAAACGGCCGTATTCGCCGCGAAAATGGGACTGTCCCCCTTGCCTCAACGACGACTTGCCCTATGCCCCTGATGGGGATCTTTAGTTGCAGGAGGACCGGCCGATCGCTACGATGGATGGGTTGGGCTGATCTTGGAGTTGACGATGCGAATTGCGGTCGGAAGCGATCACCGCGGGGTCTCGCTGCGGGGAAAGTTGATTCAGTTGCTCACCACCCTCGGACAAGAGGTAGTCGACCTCGGTACCCACGCCAAAGGGGAAACTGATTATCCCGATATCGCGGCCCTGGTGGCCCGGAAGGTGGGCAGCCGGGAAGTGGATCGTGGGATTCTGATCTGCGGCACCGGCGTGGGCATGTGCATCGTTGCCAACAAAGTGCCCGGCGTCCGGGCGGCGCCCTGCCATGACGACGTGACCGCGGAACTCAGCCGTCGCCACAACGACTTGAACGTCCTATGTCTCTCCGGCGACTTGTTGGGCGAGAAATTGGCCGACCGTTTGGTCGAGATCTGGCTGAGAACCCCGTTCGAGGGCGGTCGCCACGCCCGCCGCAATCGCAAGATCGCCGCTCTGGAGGCCCGCGACGGAAAAGGACCCTAGTGATTGGAGCACGGGCGCCTGGCCCGTCGTGAGAAATGCGGGCCAGCCGTCCGCGCTCCCAAAGGACGGTTCACGGCGGCTTCGGCGATCGCTCCCGAAGCATCAGCGCCAGCTCTTCGATAAGCGCCTCTTGCCCGGCTTTGATCTTCTTCCGCGCCCTGTCCAGGTCGAAAAACTCCGCCCGATCGATTTCGGGAAACTCCCTCTGGCGGCCGGATTTCGGCGGCCACTCCATCGTAAAGGTGTTGCTGGTGAGCGTGCTTGGATCGCAGTCGCCCTGGAAGCCCCAAGCGTGGACGATCTTGCCGCCTTTCTGCTGAATCGGTTTCAGCGGAATCCATGGCCCGACAGGCTTCAGGCCGGTCTCTTCCTCGAACTCGCGTTGGGCCGCCGCCAACAAGTCTTCGCCAGGCTCCGGCTCGCCCTTGGGTATCGACCATGCCCCGTCGTCCTTCTTCTGAAAGAACGGTCCGCCGGGGTGGGCAAGCAGCACTTCGATGGTATTGTTGTTCACCCGGTACATGAGCAACCCGGCACTGAATCGCGGCATGGCTCATTCACCTTTCTGATCGTACCGACATAGCCTGCATCATGATAAACATTATAATGCATGCAGCGTGGCGGTCGTCGCCGTTCATGGGGACTGCCCCGATTTTTGTGGCGACCATGCGTCGCATGGTGCCCGGCCGCAAGAAATAAGGCTATCCCCTTTGGCCGACTTGCCACTTGTAGCCGAGACCGAAGCGAGGTAGCGTATCATTTTTCCACGGGAGGCAAGACGATGGCATCTCAACCCACCGAAACATACCGACTTGGGACTCTGGCGCTTCACGCCGGGCAAGTGCCGGACCCGGCCACCACGGCGCGGGCAGTGCCGATCTACGCCACCACCAGCTATGTCTTCCATGACACGGAGCATGCGGCCAATCTGTTCAGCCTGAAAGAGTTCGGCAATATCTACAGCCGGCTGATGAACCCCACCAACGACGTGTTGGAAAAGCGGCTGGCCGCGCTCGACGGCGGCGCCGCCGGGCTGGTGTTCGCCAGCGGTCAGGCGGCCATCACCGCAGCGGTGGTGACCATCGTCCACGCCGGCCAAAACTTCATCTCTGCCAGCAGCCTTTACGGCGGGACCTGGACTTTGTTCAGCCAGACCTTGTCGAAATTGGGCATCGAGGTGCGGTTCTTCGATCCGCGCCAGCCGGAAACCTTGGAATCCCTGGTCGACGAGAACACCCGCGCCGTATACCTCGAAGCCATTGGCAACCCGAGAAACGATGTGCCCGACTATCGGAAAATTTCCGAGTTGGCTCACCGCCACGGTCTGCCGGCAATGATCGACAACACCGTGCTCACGCCGGCCCTGTTCCGCCCGATCGAACACGGCTTCGACATCGTGGTCTATTCGACCACCAAGTTCTTGGCCGGCCACGGAGTCCACCTGGGCGGGGCGATCGTCGATAGCGGCCACTTCCCATGGGCCAAGGATCCGGCCAAATGGCCCGAGTTCACTGCCCCCGATCCGTCCTACCACGGTC
This sequence comes from Planctomycetota bacterium, assembly GCA_021784975.1. Lineage (GTDB taxonomy): Bacteria > Planctomycetota > Planctomycetia > Pirellulales > Thermoguttaceae > JAJYGU01. The sequence goes on along the minus strand of JAJYGU010000241.1, from coordinate 3,332 downwards.
TGATTCTCGAGGAAGCCCTGCGGCCGGTTGGCAACATCGCCTATATCCTGCACATCCGCACGCACTGGCTCCGCGATACCGGCGCCGCCCAGAGCCCGTTCGGTTCGTTTCTCACCCTGCTGGGTCTGGAGACGCTGCACGTGCGGATGCCGCGGCACGCCGAGAACGCCCTGGCAGTCGCCCAGTTTCTCGAACAGCATCCGGCGGTGGCTTGGGTGAACTATCCCGGCCTGCCCAGCCACCCCGATCATGCCAATGCCATGAAGTATTTGCCGGCGGGGCAAGGGGCGATTGTAGGCTTCGGCATCAAGGGCGGCAAGGAGGCGGGCGCCCGGCTGATCGACCATGTCAAGCTGTTCAGCCACCTGGCGAACATCGGCGACGCGAAATCGTTAATCATCCACCCCGCCACCACCACTCATTCGCAGCTTACGCCCGAGGAACAATCGCAGACCGGCGTGACGCCGGAGTTCGTCCGGCTGTCGATCGGCATCGAGGACGTCCGCGACATCATCGCCGATCTGGACCAGGCGCTGTTGGCCTCGCAGGGATAAGAGGATAAGAACTGCAGACACCATGGCTCGCAACGGATTTGAAAGCAGCGACGACGTCCGCCACGCCCGGCCGCTCAAACACGCCCAGCAAGTAACCTTCCACGAACCGCTCCGCCTGGAGCTGGGCGGGTCGCTGCGGGAAGTCAGCGTCACCTTCGAGACCTACGGCCGGCTCAGCCCGCAACGCGACAACGCGGTGCTGATCTGCCATGCCCTCTCCGGCGACTCGCACGTGGCCGCCCACGATGAGGCCGACGACCCCGGCTGGTGGGACATCCTGGTCGGGCCGGGCAAGCCGATCGACACTGATCGCTGCTTCGTGATCTGCCCGAACATCCTGGGCGGTTGCCGAGGCACCACCGGGCCGAACCGCATCGACCCCGGCCGCGGACGGCCCTACGCGGCCGATTTTCCGGCCATCACGGTGGGCGACATCGTCGAGGTGCAGCGGCGGCTGACCGCCCACCTCGGCATCGAGCGGTTGATGGCCGTCGTGGGCGGCTCGTTGGGCGGACACATGGTGCTCACCTGGGCAACCCGCTTTCCGCAACAGGTCGCCGGGGCGATCGCCTTGGCGACCTCCGCACGCTTGACCAGCCAGGCGCTGGCCTTCGACGTCGTCGGCCGCAATGCCATTCTTCGCGACCCGGCCTTTCAAAACGGCGACTATTACGACCAGGGGCACGGGCCGATCGTGGGTTTGGCCATCGCGCGGATGCTCGGACACATCACCTATCTTTCCCGCGAAGCCATGATGCAAAAGTTCGACGCCCAACGCTTGCAGCCCCGCGACGTGCAGACGCAATTCGAGACCAAGTTTTCGGTGGGCTCGTACCTGGCCTACCAAGGCGACCGCTTCGGCGAGCGTTTCGACGCCAACAGCTACCTCACCCTGACCAGCGCCATGGACCTGTTCGACCTGGGCGAGACGCCCGAGAAGCTCCGGGCGACTCTGGCCCGCGCCACCTGCCGCTGGCTGCTGGTGAGCTACACCAGCGATTGGCTCTTTCCCGCGTTCCAGTCGCAGGAGCTCGTGGCCCACCTGATCGGACTGAACCAGCCGGTCACTTACTGCAACGTGGAGACCGATTGCGGGCATGACGCGTTTCTTCTGCCCGACCAGATCGAAGTCTACGGCGACCTGGTCCACTCCTTCCTGGTGAACCTGCAAGGATCCGGCCGGCCGATCAAGGATGGGACCCCGCCCGAATTACCGGAAGGCGGTTTGGGAACCCCGGAACACACCAGCATCTTCCACCACGATCGGCTCGATTACGAGACGATCCTGGAGTTGATCCCGCCCGACGCCAGTGTGCTCGACCTGGGCTGCGGCACCGGCGGACTACTGGCCCGATTGCGGGCCCGCGGGCATCAGCAGATCATGGGGGTGGAACGCGACGAGAAGGCGATTCTGTGTTGTGCCCGCCGGGGGCTCAACGTGGTCCAAGCCGATCTGAACCGCGGGCTGCCGGCCTTCACCCAGGGCCAATTCGACTTCGTGGTCCTGTCGCAGACCCTGCAAACCGTCGAGGACGTGTCGCGGATCTTGCACGACATGCTCTGGGTCGGCCGCCGCGGGATCGTCAGCTTCCCGAACGTGGCCTATCGCAGGCGGCGGATCGAGCTGGCCGAACAGGGCCGGGCCCCGCGAGTCCAGGGCGAAGACGGCTTTCATTGGTACGACACGCCCTACCTCCGCTCGCTATCGATTGCCGACTTTGAGGAGTTTTGCCGCGAACAGGGATTAGTGATCCGCGAGCAGATCGCGCTGGACACCGAAGCCGACCGCCGGGTGTCGGAAGACCCCAACCTCAACGCCGACGTGGCGGTGGTGGTGCTGAGCCGATAGAATGCTGACATGGACATCGTCTACATCGAGACCTCGATCATCAGCCATGCGACTGCTCGCCTGTCTTCCGACCTCGCGATCGCGACGATGCAAGTTCAAGCACAACGCTGGATGGCGGAGCAGCGATCAAAATATACAGTGGTGACTTCGCAACTTGTGTTGACCGAAGCCGCCAGAGGGGACCCAGACGCTGCCATTCGACGACTCGCGATGTTGGCGGACATTCCCATGCTTGGCGAGAATCCGGCAGTCGACAGAGTGGCTGACGAATTGATCGCCCATGCGCTGATTCCCGCGACAGCCCGAGTCGATGCCTTGCACCTGGCAATTGCAGCCCTGGCGGGTGTACAATATCTCTTGACCTTGAACTGTCGGCATATCGCGAATGCTAGCGTGCTACCGGGAGTGTATCGCACGCTCAGTGAGCTTGGGCTTTCTGGGCTTCTCGTTTGCACGCCAATGGAATTCCTGGGAGGGTCGACCGATGGCTGAGAATCCCATTCTCGATGAGTTGTACTCTGTTCGCTCACAGATCCAGGCGGAACATGGAGATCACCTTTCCGCCTACTTGCACGGTGAATTCGAGCGACTGAAGGCAGCAGGGCATCCCATTGCCCAAATCAAGCAACGAACAATCCTACCCGCTGAAGCGGCCAGGTGGAGTACGTCGGCAGTGGGCGTGGATCAGTTGCCGCGATGACACAGTCGGTTAATGATCAATGCGTCAAGATGGTCCAACATCGCGGAAAAATGACCGATCTTGGATGTGTTCGCTGCTGCATCTTGCCAACATCCAAGCGCCCCAGAAAACCTGAGAGTCGCCATGCCAACGGCCCTGCCAGCCCAGCGAGGATTTCCGCTGGTCACCTCGGCGACGGCCCCACGACCAAGATCATGAATGAGCCGGCTTTGGGTATCGGTCGCCCCCT
>JAJYGU010000124.1 GCA_021784975.1 Planctomycetota bacterium | reverse complement strand
TCCAAGAGGCCTTCGACATCTTCCACCCCAAGGCCATTGCCGTGTTTTCGACCTGCCCGGTAGGGCTGATCGGCGACGACGTCCACGCCGTGGCCCGCGAAATGAAGGAGAAGCTGGGGATCAACGTCTTCGCCTTCAGTTGCGAAGGCTACCGGGGCGTGAGCCAGTCGGCCGGGCATCACATCGCCAACAACGGCTTGTTCAAGCACGTCATCGGCCGCGACGATACGCCGCCGGCCGGCAAGTTCAATGTCGGCATGTTAGGAGAATACAACATCGGCGGCGACGCCTTCGTGATCGAAGAGTTGTTCGAGCGGTGCGGCATCAACCTGGTGGCCACCTTCAGCGGCAATTCGTCGATGGCCCGGTTCGAGAACGCCCACATGGCCGACCTGAACTGCGTGATGTGCCACCGCTCGATCAACTATGTAGCCGACATGATCGAAAAACGTTTCGGCGTGCCATGGTTCAAGGTGAACTTTATCGGGGCCGCGAGCACGGCCAGGTCGCTGAGGAAGATCGCCGCCTATTTCGAGGACCGGGAGCTCAGCCAACGCGTCGAGGCGGTGATCGCGGAAGAAATGGTCGAGGTCGAAGCGGTCCGCGCCGACGTCCGCGCGCGCTGTCAGGGCAAGCGGGCGATGCTCTTTGTCGGCGGCAGCCGGGCCCACCACTACCAGGACCTGTTTGCCGAGATCGGCATGGAGACGGTGGCCGCCGGCTACGAGTTCGCCCACCGCGACGACTACGAAGGCCGCCGGGTGCTGCCAACGATCAAGGTCGACGCCGACAGCCGCAACATCGAGGAATTGCACGTCGAGCCCGACCCGGATCGCTATCGGCCCCGCCGCAGCGATCAAGAGCGGCAGCGCTTGGAAGCGGCGGGCATGACCTTCAACGACTACGACGGCATGATGCCGGAGATGCCCGGCGGCACGCTGGTGGTCGACGACATCAGCCACTATGAGACCGAACGGCTGATCGAGATGTATCGGCCGGCGGTGTTTTGCGCCGGCATCAAGGAGAAGTTCGCCGTGCAGAAGATGGGCGTGCCCAGCAAGCAACTGCACAGCTACGACTACGGCGGGCCGTACGCGGCCTTCCGTGGGGCCGTCAATTTCTATCGCGAGATCGATCGCCTGGTGAACACGCGGATCTGGTCGTGGATCGCGCCGCCTTGGGAAAAGGAGCGGCGGCCGGCCCTCGAGGCCGCCTATGTACGCCCGTAGGGGACTGTCCCGATTTTTGTGGCAGGAAGCCACAAAAATGGGACTGTCCCCTTCTGGGCACCGTTCGTAACAAGAAAGCCAACCATGCTCCTGCGACACACGACCGCCGACCTCGCCCCCCGCGAGGCCTTGACCGTCAATCCGGCCAAGACCTGCCAGCCGATCGGGGCCATGTACGCCGCCTTGGGCATCCACAACTGCCTTCCCCACAGTCACGGCTCGCAAGGCTGCTGCGCCTACCATCGCAGCACCCTCACCCGGCACTACAAGGAGCCGGTCATGGCCTCGACCAGCTCATTCACCGAGGGCTCGTCGGTGTTCGGCGGGCAGGCCAACCTGTTGCAGGCGATTACCAACATCTTCGCCGTCTACAATCCCGATATCATCGCCGTCCACACGACTTGCCTCTCCGAGACCATCGGCGACGACATCCCGCAGATCCTCAGCAAGGCGCGGGACGACGGGAAGATTCCGCCGGGCAAGCGGGTGATCCATGCCAACACGCCCAGCTACGTCGGCTCGCATGTCACCGGCTTCGCGAACATGGTCCGAGGCATGGTCGATTACTTCGCCGAGCCGGCCCAAGCGCGGTCGCGCACCGTCAACGTGATCCCCGGCTGGGTCGAGCCCGCCGACATGCGCGAGATCAAGCGCATGGCCGCGGAGTTGGGCGTGGAGACCATTGTCTTTCCCGACACTTCCGATGTGCTTGATACCGCCCAGACCGGCAAGCATCAGTTCTATCCCAGCGGCGGCGTGACGGCCGAGCAACTGGCCCGCACGCCGGCCAGCCTGGCCACGCTGGCCCTCGGACCAACCGCCTCCGGGGCCGCCGCCCGGCAGCTCGACACCAGGTTCAAGGTGCCTTTCGAACTGCTGGAATTGCCCATCGGCCTGCGGGCGACCGATCGCTTCGTCAACACGCTTCGCCGGCAGATTCGGGCCCAGGTGCCGGCGTCGATCAACCACCAGCGCGGCCGGCTGATGGACATGATTACCGACATGCACCAGTACTTCCACGGCGTGCGAGTGGCCCTCTGGGGCGATCCCGATCAGCTCGTGTCGCTGGCCGAGTTCCTGACCGACCTCGACATGCGGCCGGCATACCTCGTCACCGGCACGCCCGGCAAGCAGTTCGAGAAGCGGATCGAAGCGGCTTTGGCGGGCAGGGTGCCCGAAGCCAGGTTTCGCCAAGGACCCGGCGCCGACATGTTCCTCATGCACCAATGGATCAAGAACGAACCGGTCGATTTGCTGATTGGCAATACCTATGGCAAGTACATCGCCAGGGACGAGAACATCCCGTTGGTGCGGCATGGTTTCCCGATACTCGACCGCGTGGGCCATTCCTATTTCCCCACGCTGGGCTATCAGGGAGCGATGCGGCTGTTGGAGATGATCCTCGACGCCTTGCTGGACCACAAGGACCGCCAGTCGCCGGAGGAGAGTTTTGAATTGGTAATGTGATTTACCGGGGACTGTCGCATTTTCGCGGCGCAAGAAGCGTCGCCGTAGCGAGATGTTCGACCGCCGCGAAAATGGGACTGTCCCCCTTGCATTGAAGACGACAATCCGAGCGGGGGTGGGGCCGGCTCGGCACGGAGATGGCCCTGCCCCCCGTTTTTGAAAGCAGTGTCCGTTGCCATGCTCCCGATCCTCGAAGCCCGCAAACCGCAGATTTACCAAAAAGGGGCCGAGCCGTTCGCCATGGTCTGCCAGCGGCCCAGCCTGGCCGGCTCGGTGAGTCAGCGGGCGTGCGTGTTTTGCGGATCGCGGGTGGTCCTCTACCCGATCGCCGACGCCGTGCACCTGGTGCACGGCCCGATCGGCTGCGCGGCCTATACCTGGGACATCCGCGGCTCGCTCTCCTCGGGGCCCGAGCTGCACCGGCTGAGCTTTTCCACCGACCTTGAAGAGCGCGACGTCATCTACGGCGGCGAGCAGAAGCTCTATCGAGCGTTGATCGAGCTGATCGACCAATACCACCCCAACGCGGCCTTCGTCTATTCCACCTGCATCGTGGGCATCATCGGCGACGACGTGGCCGCCGTCTGCCGCCGCGTCGAGACCGAGCGCGGCATCCCGGTGCTCGCCATCCAATCCGAAGGCTTTCGCGGCACCAAGAAAGACGGCTACCGGGCCGCATGCGACGGCTTGGCCAAACTGGTGGGCACCGGCTCGACCGAGGGCATCGGCGCCGCCAGCATCAACATCCTCGGCGATTTCAACCTGGCCGGCGAGACTTGGATGATCCGCGACTACTATCGGCGGATGGGCGTCGAGGTGGTGGCCACCATCACCGGCGACGGCCGCATCGAGGCGATCCGCCGGGCCCACGGCGCGCGGCTCAACGTAGTGCAGTGCGCCGGCTCGATGACCCATTTGGCCCAGACGATGCAGGAGCGTTACGGGATTCCGTTCATCCGCGTCTCCTATTTCGGCATCGAAGACACCGCCAAGGCACTGTATGACGTGGCCGACTTCTTCGGCGACGCCGAGATTCGCCGCCGCAGCCAAGAGCTGGTTCGCCAGGAGGTGGACGCGGTCATGCCCGAGCTGCGACGCTATCGGCAGGCGTTGGAGGGCCGCCGGGCGGCGGTTTACACCGGCGGGGCGTTCAAGGCATTCTCCCTGGTCCGCTCGTTGCGGACCTTGGGCATGAAGACGGTGATGGTCGGCTCGCAGACCGGCAACCGCGAAGATTACGAGCTGTTGCGCGAGCTGTGCGACGAGGGGACGATCCTGGTCGACGACACCAATCCCCTGGAGCTGTCGCGATTCGTGCAGGAGAAGGAGGTCGATCTGTTCATCGGCGGCGTCAAAGAGCGGCCCATTGCCTACAAGCTGGGAGTTGGCTTCTGCGACCACAACCACGAGCGGAAAGTCGCCCTGGCCGGTTTCCAGGGAATGGTCAATTTCGCCCGCGAGGTCTACGGCTCGGTAATGTCGCCGGTGTGGAAACTGGTTCCGCGGCGACGGAGGGCGGCATCGTGATTACAGAACCCAGGCGGGAGCCGCCCGACAGCTCCCCCTCTCCCGCCGGGAGATGGGCTAGGGGTGAGGGCGTGGCGGGAAATGGCACAGCAACGCCAATGGATCGGGCCGCCCTCACCCTAACCCTCTCCCAAGGGGAGAGGGGACGGACCACCGCCCTCTCCCGACCAAACTCCGGTCGGTGCCCGGAGAGGGAAGCTTCGCCTGTTACCCGGAATGCGTGCAAGCTCTGCGCCCCGTTGGGCGCCTGCCTGGCGCTGCGGGGCGTGGAAGGGGCGGTCCCCTTTCTGCACGGTTCGCAGGGCTGCGCCACCTACATCCGACGTTACATGATCAGCCACTTTAAGGAGCCCTTGGACATCGCCTCGTCGAACTTCAGCGAATCGACGGCCATCTTCGGCGGGCTGGAAAACCTCCGCACGGGGCTGGAAAACGTGGTCCGCCAGTACGCGCCACAGTTGATCGGCATCGCCGGCACCTGCCTGGCCGAAACCATCGGCGACGACGTGGCCTTCTATCTCCGCCAGATCGCGGCCGAGGCCGGCGGGCCGCTGCCCGAACTGGTTCACGTTTCGACGCCCAGCTACCGCGACACACACGCCGAAGGTTTTCAGGCCACCGTCCATGCCTTGGTCGATGCGCTGGCCCGCAGCGGCCCGCGGCACGACGCGATCAACGTCCTGCCGGGCATGATTTCGCCGGCCGACTTGCGGCACCTCAAGGGCCTGTTTCACGACTTCGGCCTGGAGCCGATCCTGTTGCCCGACTATTCCAGCACGCTCGACGGCCCGGTGTGGGACGAATATCAGCGAATTCCGCGGGGTGGCACACCGGTTGAAGCGATCCACCACATGGGCAGCGCTCGGGCCACCATCGAGTTCGGCACCTGGGGACTGTCCCGATTTTTGGGGCAGGAGACCACAAAAATGGGACTGTCCCCTTCTGCCCCTTCTGCACATTGCCAGACCGCCGGGGCGCTGCTGGAGCAACGCTTCGGCGTGCCGCGATTCGAGTTGCCGCTGCCCATCGGCGTGACGCAAACCGACCGCTTCACCGTGGTGCTTACGCAATTGGCCGGCCGGCCGATCCCGGCGGCACATG
>JAJYGU010000344.1 GCA_021784975.1 Planctomycetota bacterium | reverse complement strand
GAAGACCGCGTAAGCATCTAAAATCGCCAAGAACAAAAAAAACCCCGCTGGCAACAGATTGCCTTACGGGGCTCTCACAGCTCCAATCGGCCGCCCCTCGCGGACGGCCTGCTCGTTTCTATTAGTATACGGGCGCAGGCAAGGGCCGAGGGCGGCGCCCGAATCGATCGTCGCACCCGTCCGTGGGCCGCCTATCTCCCGGCCCCTGCCCCCCGTTTCGACGCCGGCAAACCGCCTATTTTTCCGATCGCGTGCCGGGGTAAATAATTCTCAGTGGGTACATTGGCGGAAAAGGGCTTCGTAAGCAAACATGGGATCCGTTGCGCAACCTAAAGCCGGCGAGCGGCGGGCCAGCGCCGGCTACTTGACGGCTCGCTATCTGTTGACGTTTGGCGTCCTGGCCGCGTTGGCTTATGGCAACTACCTGATCCTGGCCGCTCAAATCGAGACCAGCCGCTCGATCGGCGCCATCTATGCCGAGAGCGGAGGGCAGCGCTCGTTGCTGCAGACCAGCGAGTTGCTGTCGCAAAAGCTGGTGGCGAGCGATCCCAAGGAGCGGTCCCGCGTCCGCCGGCAACTGCTGGCGACCGTCGCCCGCTTGGAGGACGCCCATCGTGCCCTGTTGCGCGGCAAGCCGGGCAGCGATCGCCTGCCCCCGGAGGTGCAGGCCCTCTATGACCGGCCGCCGTATCTGTTGAATCGCCAAATGACGCAGTACCTTGCCGACGTGCGGGCCCTGGCCGAAGCCCCCGACCGCGAGTTGAACTGGGGTAATCCCCACTTCCTCCGCATCGACGCGGCGGCCATGTCCGGGAACATGGTCGAGACCCTCGGCAAGGTGGTGGCCGCCTACCAGGCCCGCAGCGATCGACGGACCGGCTACCTGCGGTGGCTGGCGTTCTGGTCCTTCGCCAGCACGGCGCTGGTGCTGTTGATTAGCGGGCTGTGCGTGTTCCGGCCGATGGTGCGACGGGTGCAAGAAGACATGGCCGAGGCCCAACGGCAACTCCAACGCGCCGAGCGGCTGGCGGCCATCGGCCAGATGGTGGCCGGAGTGGCCCACGAGTGCCGCAACGTCTTGCAGCAGATGCAGGCCTGCAGGGGACTGTTGACCCTGAAGGTCAACGGCGACCGGGAGACGCGCTCGCTACTAACCGATCTGGAAAAGGCCCAAGAGCGGCTGCGGCGGTTGTTCGACGATCTCCGCGATTACGCCGCTCCGGCTACCCTGGATTTTCGCCCCTGCGACCTCCGTAAAGTGGTTGAGGAGGCCTGGACCACCGCTGCCGGCGTGGGCGAAAAGCGCGACGCGGCCCTGCGGCTGTCCGCCTCGCCGGCCGACACCCATTGCCGGGCAGACTCCTTGCGGCTCGAACAAATCTTTCGCAATTTGCTGGAAAACGCGGTGGGGGCCAGCGGCGACGGCGCGGTCGTCGAGGTCGAGTTCAGCGAGACCACCCTCCACCATCGCCCCGCCGTGGAGGCGATCGTTCGCGACAACGGCCCCGGCTTCTCCCCTGAGCAGTTGGAGCACGCCTTCCACCCTTTTTACACCACCAAGGCGCGAGGCAGCGGCCTGGGGTTGGCCATTTGCAAGCGGTTTGTCGACGCTCACTGCGGCGAGATTTCGCTGGGCAATCACCGCCCGCACGGAGCCCAAATCAGCATCACTCTGCCCAAGAGTCCCCCATGAACGCCTCGCTGCGGATTGCCATCGCCGACGACGAGCCGCGGATGCGCGAGTACCTGTGGAGCTGTTTGAACCGTCTCGGCCACCAGGTCGTCTGCGGAGCGAAGACCGGCCGCGAGCTGATCGAGCAATGCCTTAAGCAGCGCCCCGATCTGATTATCGCCGACATCAAGATGCCCGACATGGACGGCATCGCGGCCATCGGTGAGATCGCCCGCCACCAGGTCATTCCAGCCATTCTGATGACCGGCTTCGACGACGCCGAATACATTGAACGGGCTACTCGCCAACCGGTGCTCGCCTACCTGGTCAAGCCGGTCAAGGAGCAGGCCCTGGCCCCGGCGATTGCCATCGCGGTGGAGCGGTTTCGCGAGATTCAAGCCTTGCGGAAGGAGGCCGCCGATTGGAAGCAGGCCCTGGAGGATCGAAAACTGATCGAGCGGGCGAAAGGGATCATCATGAAACGCTCCGGGCTCGACGAGCCCGAGGCCTTCCGCCGCCTGCAAGCCCTGGCCAGCCGCAAGAGCCGCAAACTGGTGGACATCGCCGCCGCCATCGCCACCGCCGAAGAGGTCTACACCCCGGAAGCGTAGCTGCCCCACGGCCGGCCTCAGTCGTCATTCTGAGCAGAGCGATGTCATTCTGAGCGGAGCGAAGAATCTCGTTTGACTGGCCGGAACGGCGGGCGCGATGGGTAGCCCCGACAGCTCAGCTATCGGGGTGCCGTAGGCACGAGAGGAGCCCACCAACCTCGGTTCGACGTTGCCCCTGACCCCTGACCTCCGATCCCTGCCCCCTGATCCCTGCCCCCTGTCTCAGTACATCGACTCGTCGATCTTCTTGCCGTCCTTGCGGTTGGCCAGGGCGGCGTGGATGGCCGGGGCGATCCCGTAGCTGATCTGGTGGACCGAGCCGTCGCAGAAGGCCATATTGCATGCACCGGCGTGGGCGCTGCCGAACAGCCGGTCGGAGCCGGCGCGAAAGGGCTGCATGGTCCGCAGATATGGCTCGGCGTACAAGGGGAAGGCGGCATGCTCGGTGTAGCCGTGGGAGCAGGGGCGCCGCCAAAGCAGGCGACCGTTCCGCGGGTCGAAACCGGCCAGCTCGCTGTGCAGAAAGGCCACCACTTGCCGCTTGCCGCGGAAGGTAATAGGGATTGCCGAGCAATAAGAGACCGGCATGTTGCCGGAGGCCCACACCGTTGCCCCGTTCTCGGCATCCAAGGCCGCCAACGATGCGTCGCCGCCGACCGGCAGGAACACCTTGCCGTCTTCCACCAGCGGCGAGCAGGCATAGCCGAAGGGTGTGAGCTGCGCGCCAAATCGCTGCGCGAGGTCGACCGACCAGAGGGCCCGGCCATCAGCGGCGCGAAGGCATCTCACCACGCCGTTGGGAGCGGTAAAGTAGACACGGCCGTTGGACCAGGTGGGCGTCGCCCGCGGACCAGGGTACATGCCGCCGGCGTCATAGGGCCAGCCGTAGCCATGCACCCAGGTCACCTGTCCCGTATCGGCATCCAATGCCAAAACCTTCTGTTCCATCAGGGTTTGAGTCTGCGTGTAGACGCAATTGCCGTGGGCAATCACGCCGGAGTAGCCGCAGCCGATCTCGCGGTTCCACAGGACCGGCGGACCTTTGGCCGGCCAGGCGTCGGCCAGCCCCGTTTCGGCCGAGTGCGCGTCGTAGTGCGGCCCACGAAGATGCGGCCAGCCGGGATCAGCGGACGGCGGCTCCGCAAGCGACGGATGAACCACCGGTTCGCGCCGCAAGAGAGAACGAAGATCGGCCAGGCAGATCAGCACCGCCAGGCCCAGCCCACCGTAGACAAGCAAACGCACTGCTGCGGACTTGAGCACCGAGGCGGACGCGGACGGTGGCCTGTCAAGCGGAATGTCATCGCTGGTCATGGTGGTCCGCGCTTGACCTGTTGCCGCGTGGTGCGATTCGAGAATCCGTGTGCCCGGCAAACTGGGCGCTTATCCAAGAAATGACGCAGGCCCCGAGGGGCCGCCACGCCGCGTCAGGATCGCGCCACCACGACATCTACGCGGGCGGAATAGCCGAGCTGTTGCAGTAACTGCTCACAATCCTCCCATGTCAAGCCAAACGCACGGACGTCGGCCACCCCCAGGCGGGAAATGACCGCCGAGAGGGCCCCGATGTCCTGCTCCGAAAAATCGCCGTCCAGCATCGCGTTCTCTGCCCAGTCCACCAACTGGGCCAGCGTGATTTGGTGGTGAAGGTAACCCGCAAGCTTGTCTGCCACGATATGCTTTGTGATTACCATATCCTCATCCTATGCTTTCCTGTGCCCCCTGTCCACGGGGTACTTCTCATGAACTTCGATGGGGTTGCCGTGGTCATCATAGATCTCCTGCCAAAATCGCAGCGTCATTTCGCTGGCGTCGACTTCCTTGCAGTAACGTGCCAGCCAACCTTGGCGGCCCGGCACGTCAAGCCGATAGCAGCGGCCCCCTCCGGGCAACTCGTCCCATTGGCCGAACGTCTTTTCATTCTTCGTCCGCGTAGTCACTGCTGGTATGTTTCGCCTAGCTACCACTCGTCTGTCTGGAAGGACGGCTTGGCCGAACAAGGTCAACGTCGGGAAGATTCCGATAAACCTGCTCGACCGTGGCGTTGTCTGTCAGCAACTTGACAACTATGCTGAGTGGTTCGGCCCATATTTCGGGCAGGTCGGCTTCCTCCTGATTAGCAATTGGGAACGCCAGTTTCTCGACCGGCGGGCAGAAAGCGGCCTCGACGCCGGGCTTGTTGCCGCGTGCGTCGATTCTGTACCAGCCGTAACGTTTGAGGAACACCGCGTTCAGCCCGTGCAAGGAGAACGGAGGGCCGTTGCCGTCGACCGATAGCCGCTGGTAGCACAGGCCGGCCGATATGCGGTTGGCCCGCAGCAGTGCGGCCAGCAGATGGCTCTTGGCGTAGCAGTAACCGGTGCCGTGGATCAATACGTCCGACGCCCTGCACGTAACCGGGCCGAGTTCAAAATCCCAACTGTGCTTGACCTCATCCCGAACGAACTCGAAACACCTTTCGGCCACGTCTTCGTCGGCTTGGCGTCCGGCCGCAAGCTCTGTCGCCTTGCGCGCGACCTCCGGGTGGTCGAAGTCGATAAACTCGCTCGGTTCCAAGTATCGAGTGTTGATCATCTGGATAGCGGCACAGCAGCAAGCAACTGGTCAATCATGGGCCGCAGTCATCTATAGCCCCGGCAGCGTTGGCTGCGACGCATTGGAGAGGCGGCGGCGCTTGCGCGTGCCTGGCTCGGACGCTTCTTCCAGCCGGCGGCCGTTGGCGGTGTTGGGCGCGCTCACCAGCGGTTCGGCGGCCCCGTCCAGCGGGTCGCCCGGCTGGATACGGGCCAGCCGCTGACGCACCCGTGCCGAATATTCCGGCGACAACTCGAAGCCCAGAAAGTGTCGCCCGAGCTTCTTGGCCACGGCCAACGTAGTTCCGCTGCCGGCAAAGGGGTCCAGCACCAACTCGCCCTCGCGGCTGCACGCCCGGATGATCCGCCCGAGCAATTGTTCGGGCATCTGGCAGCCGTGCCAGCCGGTCCGCTCTTTGAAAGTCCCGCACACGCGAGGGAAGTACCAGGTGTCTTCGTGCGGCTGAAACCCTCCCGGCAGGTCCTGCGGCCGCAAGATCCACGTATCGTCGGGCAGACGCCCGGTCGGATTCGCTCGTCCGTCGCCGTAGACCAACTGCCGCGCCGAGGGAACACGGATCGACAAGGTATCGAAGGTGAAGCGTTTGGGGTCTTTGACCATGTGAAACAAGTGGGCGTGGGAGCGGCTGAACTTGGCCTTGCAGTTCACTCCAAACGTGTAGTACCAGACGACCCAACTGCGGCAGGTCAGCTTGTGCTCCTGCTGGAGCATAATCTTTAGCTCGGCGGCGTATTCGTCGCCGATGGCCAGCCAAAAAGTGCCGGTGGGCTTCAATACCCGCACGACTTCGCCGGTCCATCGCCGGCACCAGTTGAGGTATTTCTCGCTCTCCAGGCGGTCGTCGTAGGCGTCGTACTCGTAGCCGATGTTGAAGGGCGGATCGGCGAAGGCCAAATCGACCGCTCCGGAGTTGAGTTCCTTCAATCCGGCCAGACAGTCCCGGTTCACCAGGACGTCAACCTGCAAGGCCATCGTTAACCTCCGTGTCCCACGAAGAGGTCTACAACCAGACTGCTATCGTACCTTTGGGCCATAAGGCTGGCAAGCAGCCTTGCGATGGAACGGCGCACGACAGGGTTGGCAGCAAAGTGCGCCATCGTGCGAAGGTGTCAGATTGCGCGGAGAGAGAGCTGGCCGACAACCATGGGGCCGAAGCTTATGCACTTGCCGTCGCGGGTAGAATAATGAAGGGCAATAAAGCGACCCTGGAGTGCGCGGCCTGGGTGGGCAGGGACAAGGAGGAGACTGCGTGAGAGGAGGAATACTTAGTATGTCAGCGATGTTGAAATCTCGCCCTAGGGAGGTCGTCGAAAGAACTGAAGCCCGGATCAACGGCTTGATGGCCAGCTTGGCAAGCCGTAGCCCGGTGGCGCGGGAGCGAGCCCGGGCGGCACTGGTAGGCATCGGCAAGCCGGCGGTGCCTTTGCTAGTGCCACTGTTGTCGGACCGGGTGGCACATGTACGTTGGGAAGCTGCTAAGGCCTTGTGCGATATCGCGGATCCAACGGCCGCTTGTGCGTTGGCCGAAGCCCTGGAAGATCGCGAGCCGGATGTCCGCTGGGTGGCCGGCGCAGCCCTGATCGCCTTGGGGCGACACGGACTGGAAACGGTGCTGGCGACCCTGTTGCGGCGGGCGAAGTCGCCCACTTTTCGCGAGGGCGCCCGCCACGTCTGCCGCGCCTTGGCCTGGCGACGAAGGCTGCGGCCGATCCTTTTGCCGGTGCTCGGGGCCTTGCGGACCTCGGAGCCCGAGCTCGTCGTGCCGCTGGCGGCCTATCGGGCATTGCTGAAACTCTACGATTTGGATTCGTGAGGCTGGCGACCCCAGCCAGTCCGACCAGCAATAGGAGGCTGAGATGCATCGCCGGTTATTCTTGAAGGCGGCGGTCGCCGCGCCCGTGGCGGCCGACTCGGTGTTGGACTGGCTGAAGACTTGCTCCGCCGATGAGCCGGCAGGGACTATCGCGTTGGCTGCCCAGCCCGCTCCGCGCCGCGGAGAGATGATCTATCGTCCCCTCGGCCGGACTGGCGAGCAGATTTCGCTGCTGGGGCTGGGCGGATTCCACATCGGGCGGCAGAAGGATCCGCAGGACAGCATCCGCCTGATTCGCACGGCCATCGACCGGGGCATCAACTTCATGGACAACTGCTGGGACTACAACCGCGGCGCCAGCGAGGTCCGCATGGGCCAGGCGCTCCGCGACGGTTATCGGCAGAAGGTCTTTCTGATGACCAAGATCGACGGCCGAACCAGGCAGGCGGGCGCGGAGCAAATCGACCAGTCGCTCAAGCGGCTCGAGACCGATCGCCTCGATCTGCTCCAATTCCACGAGATCATTCGCATGGAGGATCCGGACCGAATTTTCGCGCCCGGCGGGGCCATCGAGGCGGCAGTGGCGGCCCAGAAGGCCGGCAAAGTCCGTTTCCTCGGCTTCACCGGCCATAAGGACCCGCGGATCCATCTGAAAATGCTCGAGGTGGCCGGCCGCCACCAATTCCGTTTCGATGCCGTCCAGATGCCCTTGAATGTCATGGACGCCCATTTCCGCAGCTTTCGCCAACAGGTCCTCCCCTTGCTGGTGAAAGAGCAGATCGGCGTACTAGGCATGAAGTCGATGGGCAACGGGGTGATTCTCGGCAGCCGGCTGGTGACGCCGACCGAATGTCTGCACTATGCCATGAGCCTGCCGTCCTCGACCGTCATTACGGGCATCGACAGCATGCAGGTGTTGCGGCAAGACCTCGACGCCGTCCGCCGCTTCAAGCCACTCGATGCGGGGCAAATGGCGGCCTTATTGCGCCGCACCGCCGCCGCTGCCAGCCAGGGGCGATACGAGCCCTTCAAGACCGGGACGGGCTTCGACGGGACGACCCACCATCCGCAATGGCTAGGGTGAGCACGTATACCGCCGCGGACTGGTATCTGGTATTTGCCGTTATGGCGTGATATCATTGAGCTACTGGGCCATGGCATTTTACTGGCGGCAGCATGGGCAAATTGACGGCCGACGCATTGCTCGACCTGGTCCGCAGCAGCGGGTTGGTGGAAAAAGACCAGCTCAACGCGGTCTTATCGGCGGCCCGCCAGGAGGCCGGGTCTCCGCCGATCGAGATGGCGGAAGAGATGGCCAACCGGCTCGTGGCGGCGAAACTGTTGACCCGCTGGCAGGCCGATCGGCTCTTGGAGGGCCGCCACAAGGGCTTCTTTCTCGGCAAGTATAAGCTGCTCGACCACCTGGGCACGGGCGGGATGAGCAGCGTCTACCTGGCCGAGCACGTGCTGATGCAGCGGCGGGTGGCCATCAAGGTCTTGCCGAAGAACCGGGTGGCCGACACCTCCTACCTGGCCCGCTTCCACCGCGAGGCCCAGGCGGCCGCCACCCTCGATCACCGCAACATCGTGCGGGTCTACGACGTCGATAACGACGGCAATGTCCATTATCTGGTGATGGAATACATCGAGGGCCGCGACGTGCAGCGGATTGTCAAGGAGGACGGCCCGCTGGACTACGCTACCGCCGCCGACTACACCCGCCAGGCCGCGGAAGGATTGTCGCACGCCCACAAGGCCGGCTTGATCCACCGCGACGTGAAACCGGCCAATCTGCTGGTCGATCACAAGAAGACCGTCAAGGTGCTCGACCTGGGGCTGGCGCGGTTCGCCGACGAGAAGACCGCCTCGCTGACGGTGGCTTACGACGAGAACATCTTGGGAACGGCCGACTACTTGCCTCCCGAGCAGGCGGTGGACAGCCACCGGGTCGACTGCCGGGCCGACATCTACGGCTTGGGGTGCTCCTTGTACTTCATGCTGACCGGGCACCCTCCCTTTCCCAAGGGCACCCTGCCGCAACGGCTGATGATGCACCAGAAGGAGACGCCGCCGAGCATCCTGGACGATCGCCCCGATGCGCCTGCCGATCTGTTGGAGATCTGCGCGAAGATGATGGCCAAAAAACCGCAGCAGCGCTACCAGTCGGCCGCCGAGTTGGCGCGAGCCTTGACCATCTGGCAAGTGGCGCATGGCCATGCTACCGGCTCGAGCGTCGGCAGCAGCGCCTCATCGGCCAGGCTGGTGGGGGTGGTGTCGAACGAGGCCACCGCGGAGCGAGAATCGCCCTCGGGCGTGCGAAGGCCCGCCAAGGGCGGCAATGTGGTTCGCCATCGCGTGGTGGAGGGCGGGACGCCGCGGCGATCGCCCGTCATGGCCGACGGGTCGCCGTCGTTCATCGACACCTCGTCCGACCTGCTGAGGCCGACGGTAAAAGGCCCGGGGACGGGCAGCCCTGCGAAGGCTTCCGGCGGCAGTGGCAAGCGGACCCTGCCGGTGGCCGAGCGGTTGCAGAGCCCGGCTTCCGAGTACGTGATCGACGATGAGCTGCCTTCCGCGATCTCCCGAGTCCGCAGCCCCTCGTCTCTGAAGGGAGAGGAACTCGCGCCTCATCTCATTCCCCGCAAGGCCGACAACGTCAACAAGTGGTTTTGGGCCGTGGTCGCGGTGGGCGGCGCACTGGCGGTCATCTTGTTGGCGATCATCGCCTGGTTGACTTGGAAATTCTGACGATACCACGTCATTCCGAGCGAAGCACGGCGTTCAGGCTGCCGCTGCGGAAGCCTTCCAGGTCGAGCGAAACGTACTTGAATCCGAGCGATTTCAGCCGCTCGATCACCTGGCGGCGAACGTCGGCGTCGAACAGTCGCGGCAGTTGCTCGACCGATACCTCGATCCGCGCCAGATCGCCCTTGTGGTAACGGACCCGCAGCGGCTGAAAACCCTGCTCCCGCAGGAATCGCTCGGCCTCCCCCACCAGCGCCAGCCGCTCCGGGGTGACTCGCTCGCCGTAGGCAATGCGGCTGCTCAAGCAGGGTGCGGCGGGCTTGTTCCAACACGGCAACCCCCAAAACTCGGCCAACTGGCGAATCTCCGCCTTGGTAAGTCCACATTCGGCCAACGGACTGCGGACCTTGCGCTCCCGTGCGGCTTGCAAGCCGGGCCGGTAGTCGCCGCGATCGTCCAGATTGCTGCCGTCGGCCACTACCGCCACCTGAAGCCGGGCCGCCAACTGCTCGACTTGCGAAAACAGCTCGATCTTGCAGTGGTAGCAGCGATCGGGCTGGTTGGCCTGATAGGCGGGAATGGAGAGCTCGTTGGTTTCGATCTTCTCCAGACGGATGCCGATGAGTCGGGCGAGCTGCTCAGCTTCCGCCAACTCGCCACCAGCCAGGCTGGGGCTGACGCCGGTCACCGCCACCGCCTGATCGCCCAAGGCAAGCTGGGCCGCCTTGGCCAGCACGGTGCTGTCCAGCCCGCCGGAAAAGGCCACCGCGCAACTGCCGTAGCTGTGCAACTCGGCCAGCAGGCGGTCGCGTTTTTCGGCAAGCGGCGGGGCGAGGTCGGGCATAAACCGATACCTGAAAACGGATCATTAAGTACCAAATCTCAAAAGCCAAATCCCAAACAAATTCCCATCTCGAATATGCAAAAATGCTCCCCCATGCCGGGTTTCGGTCATCGGCCGTTGGCTCGTTGGGATTTGTTTGGTCCTTGGTGTTTGGAGCTTGGGATTTGTCCAGCTCATTTCCACGCGATCCCCAAGCACCGGCAACCAAACAGAAGTGGCCCTCCGCCGCAATGCCGTGGCGATGCGCTTTTGAGAGCCCGTTTTTGCTAGGGGGGCGACCTGGATTCCAGGTTGTGTGATCCGCTGCCGGAATCCCCGGTCAGCGGCTATACACGCGGCTGGAATCGTTATTTCAGGCGCCCAACGGGCATACGTATCGGCTCACCAAAAATCTGCATCTGCATCACGAACATGGCAGAAGGCCACACCCCAATGTTATCACATTCGCGGCCTTTGGGCAAGGGTGGCGGCGAGACGGGATGTATTCCCGTTTTTGCGGATGAAGGGGACAGGCACCGTTTTCGCCGACGGCGGTTGCTAGCCTTGCTATGTCGAACGCGGCGAAAACGGGAGCCAGTCCCCGGCCGCAGGGCGCCTATTGCACGACCGTTCGCGCCTGAGTATCGTGAGCGGGGGATGACCTGGACTCTGTTCTCAAAGGGGGCCCATGAGTTTTCCGCAGACCCAACTGACCCTCATCCAACGCCTGGCCGGGGGCGGGAGCGAGGAAGATTGGCGACGGTTCCTCAAGGACTACTGGGGGCCAATCTGCCGTTTTGCCATGCGGTTCGGGGCCCGCGATCTGGCCGATGCCGAGGACGTGGCCTCGACCACCTTCGAAGTGCTGTGGGAGCAGCGCTTGTTGGTCCGCTGGGCGTCTCATCAGTCGGCCAAGCTGCGGACGCTGTTGTGCAGTGTGGTGCGGAATATTCTCTCCCATCGAAATCGGGTGCGGGCGAGCCGTGAGCAACGTCGGGAAGAGGTCGCGGAGCGTCTGGACCGGCTGAACCCACCGCCCGGCAAACATGTGGACGCCTTTTATGCGGCTTGGGTGGAAGACAATGTGCAACTGGCCGTCGAGTCGCTGGCGGCCGACTACTGCCGCAACGGCCAGGCCGACTACGTGCGGGTATTGTACGGCCGGCTCTGCCAGGGGATGACCATTGCCCAGGTCGCCGAAGCCCTGAAGATTACCACCGCCAACGTAGACCACTTCTTCCGCGACGCCAAGAAGCGGCTCGGCGAAAGACTAGAGGAGCTCGTCCGCCGTCAAATCTCCGCCTACTGTCCGCCGGAGGAGATTCCCCAGGAGTTCGCCACCGAGTGGCAGCGCCTGGGCCAGTACCTCGGCGAGCACGGCGGGATCGAAAAGGCCGTCCAGCGAGCCTACGAGCTGCTCGGTCCGGCGGAGGCCGGCCAGCGGCGGCAATCCGCCTTGACGAAGGCGGTTAACCGCATGACCTCAATCATGCGTTCGCCTGCCCAGGAATAATCTGGGCGGTATCTGCGAAATCCGGCCGCTCAGTTCATTAACCTCTGTGGGCAGGCATCTCGCCTGCCCTGTGCCAAAGGGGACAGTCCCCCAAACACGAGGAGCCGCGTCATGTTCATGCCCATTCCCTTGGAGTTCAACAACGGGGGGAGCAAGGCCAGTCTTCCCGTTGCCAACTTCACACTGGTTCTCGCCAACGTGCTGGTCTACCTGGTTGGCTGGAGCTGGCCGACCGGCCCAGGCGCGGGACTGTTGAGCCTGTTGCTGTACGGCTTCTGCCACTTCGACTTTTGGCACCTGGTCCTCAACATGTGGGTGTTGTGGGTCTTTGGTAGCTCGGTCAATCGCCGATTGGGCAACGGCCTTTATCTGCTGGTGTATCTGGGCTGCTTGCTGGCGGTCGGGGTCTTCGCCCGCCTCATTGTGCCGATTGGCATGGTGGGCGCATCGGGGGCGGTTTTCGCGGTGATCACCATTGCCCTGATCTTGATGCCGGCGGCGACGATCGAGTTTGCCTATCTGGCGATCTTCCCGGTAACGCTCTTGGTGGCCCTGGTCCGCCGGCCGAAATACGAGCTGAATTGGGTTCTCAGTTGGGGGACCAGCTTCGTGCCCGCCTGGTGGTGCCTCTTGCTCATACCGCTTATGGAATTGTACTCGGTTTTCTGGCGTGCGTGGTCGTTCGGGTGGATTTCGTGTTGGACGCCGGCGGCGCACCTATTAGGCGTAGCGTGCGGGGTGGCCGCGGTGCTCATGCTTCCCGCCCGAATCACACATCGCCCTTCGCTGACCAGCGTCTGAGACTGTAGGTCAGGCGTCCCCGCCTGACTCTTAAGAACCGTATCCCCAACCCAAACTGTCGCCGACCAAGGAGCATAGCCATGGGAGTGTTCAAGCGAATTTCCGACATCATCTCGGCCAATCTGAACGACCTGACCGAGAGCTTCGAAGACCCGGAGCGGATGCTCAAGCAGGCCGTTCGCGAGATGGAAGAGACGATCGCCGACGTGACCGCCCAGACCGCCAAGGCGATGGCCAACGAAAGCACCCTCTCCCGCGAGTTGGAACGTAACCGGAGTCAGCAAGAACTGTGGCAAGACCGTGCCGAAAAGGCGGTCGAGGAGGGAAACGACGATCTGGCCCGCAAGGCCCTCACCCGCAAGAGCGAGCACGAAAAGCTGGTGGCCGCCCTGTGCGAGCAATGCAAGGCCGCTCAAGAGGCCAGCGCCAGCCTGCGTTGCCAACTGGCGGCCATGAAGGCCAAGCTGTCCGAAGGCAAGCGGAACCTGGCCACCCTCTCGGCGCGGAAACGGGCCGCCGACCTCCGCAAGAAGATCGAGACTCAAGCGGCGGGCGCGACCTGCGAAATCGACGACAGTGCGTTCGCCAAGTTCGACCGGATGAAGGCCAAGGTCGAACAAGCCGAGGCCGAAGCCGCTGCCATGGCCGAGTTGCGGGGCATGGAAAGCGGGGCCGCCGCCAAGGACGTCGAATTGTCCGTGGAAGAAACCGACGTCGCCGCTGAATTGGCGGAACTGAAACGGAAGTTGCGCAAATAGCCGACCGGAGCGCGGGCATCCTGCCCGCCTTATGCGGCCGAGACGGCCGCGCTCCGGGAACCGGTCACGAACCAGCCTTTCGCCGGTTGACACCGGCTTTCGGCAGGGATAGGCTCAGTGGGGGAGGTCGCGGGTGCCATGGCTGACACATACGCCAAGTCGAACGTGCTCGGCAGCCTCGCGCAGTGGTTGGCTGGGCAGCATGACTGGCCGTTGACCGACCGGCTTGTGCTGATCGAGCGGCTTGTCCGGCAAGTGCAGACGCTGCACCAAGACGGGCGGCTTCATCGGGCGATTACGGCCGAGGCGGTGGCTCTGGGCGACGAGATGCGACCGGAATTGTCGTCGCCCGGCCCGCCGCGGCACTTCGGCGGTGACGATTGTGATCCGGAGTTCTGCCCGCCGGAACTAACCGCCGGCCCCGGCGTGCTTCTGCCCGAACTGATCAATTCGGCCGGAAAGGCGTTGCAGGAGGCGGGCTATAGCTTCGATCCGCGACGCATCGACGTCTATCAGATCGGCGTCCTGCTCCTGCGGGTGGTCGCCAATGAGCCCGTTACCTCCTACATCTACGATGCGACTATCAAGAACCGGCTTCCGGCCCCGGTCCGCCCCCTGCTCGAGCGATCGCTAGGTCTCGATTCGCCGGAGCGCTTCGACAGTTGCGAGGCGTTGCTGGCAGCCATCGAGGCGGAGCTACGGAAAGTAAAAGTCTTCCAGGCGTTTCCTCCGTCCCAGTACGAGACGCCGCCGATGGGCAGCGTGATCCTGCTCGACAACGATACGCCGCCGCGAGGCCTGCAAGCGGAGCCGGCGCCATCGAAGTCCCAGCAACTTCCTTTCCAGCGGTTGGGACATTTTCGCATCCTGGCGCAGATCGGCGGCGGCGGGATGGGCGACGTCTACCGCGGCTACGACGAATCGCTCGATCGGCAAGTGGCCGTCAAGGTGCTTCCGCCGCAGCTTGCCCGCGATGCCGACTTCGTCCGCCGTTTTCACGCCGAGGCCACCGCGGCGGCCAGCGTGGCCCATCCGAACGTGGTGCCGATCTACTTTAGCGGCGAGGATGCCGGCTTCCATTTCTTCGTCATGCAATACGTCGACGGAGAATCGCTGGCCGAGCGGCTTAGCCGCCAGGGGCGTCTTTCGACCGACGAGGCATTGAAATTCGTGAGCCAGTGCTTGGCGGGCTTGCAGGCCGCTCACGCCCGCGGCCTGATTCACCGCGACGTCAAACCGGGCAACATCCTGATCGAGCGCGAGACAGGCCGGGCCATGTTGGTTGACTTCGGCCTGGTCCGGCGGCTGGGCGAGAACGCCGGCATGACGGCCACCGGCGTGGTGATGGGCACGGTCGATTACATTGCCCCGGAACAGGCCCGCGGCCGCAAGGTCGATGCCCGCGCCGATATCTACTCGCTGGGAGTGCTGTTCTATCAATTGCTTGCCGGCCGGCTGCCCTTTGTGGCCGACAGTCCGACGGCCATGATCTTCCAGCATGCCTACGAGGCGCCGTTTCCGCTGGAGGAGGCGGCCCCCGGCGTGCCGCCGCCGGTAATTCAGATCGTGGCCCGCATGATGGCCAAGGATCCTTTAGATCGCTATCCCGATTGCGGGGCGGTGCTGGCGGACATCGTGGCCTATCGAAAAGGCGAGCCGCTGGCCGCGGCCGGACCGGCGTCGGGGGCTGTCCCGATTTTTGTGGCAGGAGGCCAGAAAAATGGGACTGCCCCCTTCGACGCACCGGAGGGGTCGCCGGTTTCTGTCGTGCCCGAGGGAATGTCCCAATTCTTCGGGCAGGACTCCGCGGAAATGGGATTGTCTCTCTCGTCGCCCGAGGGACTGTCCCAATTTTTGCGGCAGAACGACGCAAAAATGGGACTGTCCGTCTTGCCGCCCGCACGCTTGCCGGAAGCTAACCGCTGGCAAGGCATGCGCGATTGGGCGGCCACCATGTTCCGCCGGCATGCCCCAGAGTTCGTGCAAGAGATGCAGGGCACCGTGCAGCAAATGGATGCGGCGGTGGCCCAGTACCAACGCCGCCGCAACCAGTTGGCCAAGCTGCTGCAAGAGGCCCGCAGCCTGGAAAACGAGCTGCCGCCGGAACAGATTGAAGACCTCCAGCAGCAGTTGGCCGTGGCCGAGAGCACCTTGGCCCGGCTTCGCTCGCAACAGGACTTACTCAAGGCGCGATGGCAGGCGGCCGAGTCCCGGCGGCAAATGGAAGGCGGGCAACCGGCGCAGAAACGCCGCCGCTGGCTGGTGCCGGCGGCGTTCGGCACGGGTTTGGTCGCGCTTAGCTTGTCGCTGATGATCCTATCCAAGATCGTATTCAATGGTCCAAGGCCGCTGGTTCATCCGCCTATAACGGCTGTGAAGACGGCCACGCGCAGATTGGCGCCGTTGCCGCCGAGGGCGCCCGTGCAGTTTACCGAAAGGACGGTCACCGAAGGCGTCGGCTGGGGCCCGTTTCGACTGGGCGCGACCGGCGAGGAGTTGAGCAATGCCCTTGGGCCGCCGGAGGCCAGCACCAATCCGGGAGACCGACGTTTGCGATGGTTATCACAACCCCACGTCGAGTGCCTGATGGACGACGTTCGCGGCGCCCTTGAAATACGCTTCAATGAAGGATTCAATCTCCCGCTGGCCTCGGGCGTCAAAATCGGCTCGACCGCGAGCAAAGCCTTGTCGGCCTATGGCGCGCCCAGCCGGGTCGTGCAAAGCCAGGCGGCCCAGATGCTCGAGTTTGGCGACCGCGGCGTCCTCATGTGGATTACCAGCGGCAGGGTGACTTCGTTCACCGTCTTCAAACCCTATGCCACCAACGCCGGTCGGGAATCTTCCAAGCCGATATTCTCCACGTCCCTGCGATCATTCGCGAAACCGCTGCCTATGACTCAGGCCTACGTGATCGCCGATGCGGCATACCAACCGGCCATCCGGCAAATGGTGGCGGAAACCCCTTTGAACGTCCACTTGCCATCGCACGGCAACTACGAAAGCTTCTTGCCACTGGCGCGGGGCCAGGTTCTGCTGATCGAGACGCACCACGACCGACCGCTGGTTCCCATCAACGTCCTGGAGAGCTACTTTCCGAATGCCTCGGCCGGCCTTGCCCGACCCTTGAAGTGGATTCGCGTCGGCGATACGGCCATTGTCTTTGTCGAATTCGCGGATCAGCTTCAAGTCCTCTTTCAGACCCCCGAAAGCGCCAGAGGCAACGGCGGCAGCTTGGAGAGCTACACCATCGGCAATTCGCCCTATTACCAGGCGATCAATCAGATGGCCACCGAGGCGGGTCTGCAGGTCGGCCCGGCCTTCAACACTTCCTACGACACCTATCTGCCGCGAGCGCGGGGCCACGTCCTCTTGATCGAGTCTCACAACTGCAAACCCATCATTCCGCCGGACGTCCTTGAAGCCCACTTTCCGGGCGCGATGCGCGGCCTGACGCATCTCTCGAAGTCCGTGCGGATCAACGATACGTCGATCCTGTTCCTGGATTTTTCCGAGCAGCTTCATGACGTTGGCCTGAGTGAGGGAGCCTGGAGCAATCAAGCGTCCAACAAGTCCGCCATCAACACCGCTGCTGAGCCCAAGAACATCCAGTTCGCAATTGGCCGCAAGTCGTTTCGACCGGGCGACTCCATCAGCATCACCGAGGTGAAAGCATCGTCGCCCGAGCTGAGGGCCGGCGACCAGGTGATCGTGAAAGGGCACTACACGCTGGCGAGCGAAGCGAAGGCGTCGCTCTCTCTGTTCATCACCAGCGCACAGGCTTTCGGGGGATCAGGAACTCATTCGGGACATAGCATCGTTATCACCAAGGGACAGGGGGAGTTCGCGCTTTCCAACACGCTTGACTACCCGGGCGACCTACATGTTTCCTTCTATCCGATTCCTGGAGGCGCGTCTTTCGGAGGAGTGTATTTTGGAAGTGCCAAAGAATAAACAAGCCAACGACGGCTCGCTGGACGAGCTACGTGGCCCGCTTCTTCCACGGCCAGCGCGGCGGGGCCAAGAGCCAAACGCACAGCACCGCCAGCCCGAAACAGCAGTAACAGATCGTCAGTACCCGTGGCGGAATGTCATAAAACAGCAGCCAATGGGCCCAGCGGCCGATAAACGAGCCTTCTTCCGGCGTTTCGCCGGCCAGCTCGCGCAAGCGAAACTCCCAGGTGGTCAGCGGACACTCGATTTTCCCCAGCGATTCGAACACCACCACCGCGATCATCAGCAGATGGATGGCCCGGAACCAGAAGTTGCGAACCCACGACCATCGCAGCGCAATCCCCACAAGGATGACTGCCAAGGCAACGATCACGAAAGCCACGTAGGCGAAATGCACCGCCACAATCAGATCGGCCAGCAGGCGATAACACGTGGCCGATTGGAATTTCGGCATTGGGGTTTGTTTCGGATTTCGAGCTTAGGATTTCACGACCGAAGGGGACAGTCGTGGGATGGCGGATAACTGGGGCCTGGGCAACGCCTTGGGTGTCTATTTCTGTTCCGCATGAGATTCACGCAAAGCCGCAAAGGACGCAAAGAAAAAGGCAGGCCGGTGTTCGCGCTAAGTCGTAATACCGAGCGACCTTGGCGCCCTTGCGCCTTTGCGTGAGATCATCATAGACCTCGGGCCGGAACGACATACGTTGTCTCATTACCTCCCCGGGACAGTCCCCGTGAACTGCTAGACGACTACCGCCCGCTGAAACGCCTTGGGCAGGAATCGAACCAGGTCGCTGGCGATCATCGACACCTGGCCCAATTCCGCCGCCGCCAGATCGCCGGCCAATCCGTGTAGATAAACGCCGAGCTGCGCGGCCGCGTAGGGCTCGAGGTGTTGGCAGACCAGGGCGGTAATCACGCCGGTCAGCACGTCGCCCGAGCCGCCCGTCGCCATGCCAGGGTTGCCGGTCGGGTTCACCGCATAGCGGCGGCCGTCGGTCACCAGCGTGCTGTGGCCCTTGAGCACCACCACAATGCCACATCGCTCCGCCAAGTCGATGGCGGCCTGCTGGCGAGCCGACGGCGCAGCCAGTGAGGTCTCGTCGCTACCCGCCTCGTTGCCGCCGTGGCTCTCGGACGGCTGTCTGCTTGCCGGTTTATCGCCGTCGAGCTTTTTGCCGATCAGCCGGGCGAACTCTCCCGGGTGCGGCGTGAGGATCCGCGGCCCGCCGGGATGCGCCAATACTTCCGGGTCCACGGCCAAGGCGTTGAGCGCATCAGCGTCAAACACCATCGGCTTGTCGATCTCCCGATACAGGCGGTTCACCAGATGATCGAGATCGGCAGAGCGGCCCAGCCCCGGCCCACAGGCGATGGTCGTGGCCCAATCCGTCAATTCCATGATGCGATCCAGCGCCCCCACGCTAATCCGGCCGGTTGGGTCGGAGGGCAGGGCCACAGTCACGTAGGAGGGCTCGAAGCCGGCAATGGTTTCCAGGCACCCATCCGGCACCGCTAGCCTCACCAGCCCCGCCCCGCCGCGGAGCGCCGCCATGCCCGCCAGACCGGCCGCCCCCGCCATGCCGCGCGAGCCACCGACGATCAGGGCCGATCCGAAGTTGCCCTTGTGGGCGTCGGCCGACCGCAGCGGAAGAAGCGGCAGCTCATTGCTCGTATCATTCATGACTTAGCCACGGATGAAACACGGATGGAACACGGATCAGTAGACGAATCGCTAGAACCCGTAACCCAATACGTTGTGAACCTCGAAAGCCGCTCCGATGATCTTTTCGGTCAGCTCCTTGTGCTGAAGATCCGCCCTCGCCCTCCTCCCTGATCTGTGTTCAATCTGTGTCCATCCGTGGCCGAATCTATGAGTTACATTGGTCGGCCATTCGTGCCTTGGCTAGGTTTTTGGCGATCAGGCCGGCCAGGTAGCCTCCCTTGAAGCCGGCGTCGATGTTGACCACGCTTACATTCGCTGCGCAACTGTTGAGCATTCCCAACAGGGCGGCCACGCCGCCAAAGCTGGCCCCGTAGCCGATGCTGGTGGGCACGGCAATGACCGGACAGGCCACGTAGCCGCCGACCACGCTGGGCAGCGCGCCCTCCATGCCCGCCACCACTACAATCGCATCGGCATCCTCCAGCAAGGGTAGGTTGGCGGTCAAACGGTGCGGCCCGGCGACGCCGACGTCTTGGATCATGGTAACCTCCGCGCCGGTCCAGAGGGCCGTCTCGCGGGCCTCCTCGGCCACCGGCAGGTCGGTGGTGCCGGCGGTGACAATCACCACCCGGCCGGCAGACTCCCCATCTGCCGGCAGCTTTTTTCCTCTCGGCAATCCAAGCACTGAGCGACCCTGCCCGCCTTTGGCCCCTGACTCAACGGCCACCGGCCGCGGAATATGGAAGGTACGCGCGACGGGATTATACCGGCCTGCGGGGAACTTCTTCTGCAAATGGTCAAACTGCTCGGCCGACATGCGAGTCGCCAGCACGTCGCTGCCATGCCCGAGAAGCGCGCGGAAGATTTCTTCGAGCACGGCCGCGCTCTTGCCCTGGGCAAAGACCACTTCGGGGAAACCGCAACGGCGGTGGCGATCCAGATCCACCTGGGTATGGCCCATGTCGGCGGTCTTGGCGGAGGCCGCCCGAAGGACGAACTCCTCCATCGACAGTTCCCCGGCCAGAAGCCGGCTGGCAAGTTGTTCGAGCTCTTTGGGTGACATAGCAGTTCCATCGTATCCCACATCTGGGGAGGCTGTCAATTTGCCCCCATCGCTGGGCAGGAGAGGTAGAAGGGGACAGTCCCATTTTTGTGGCCTCGTGCCACAAAAATCGGGACAGTCCCCCCATTGTGCTTCTGGGCTTGCGAGCCGACCGCGCGTCTGGTCCAATGGAGGTTTGCGCCCATGATCGGAGCCCCGCATGGCCATGAACTTTGCATCTCGACGTGATCGCCTGCGCATCGCGTTTCGTAAGGCGGGCATTGACGCCCTGTTGGTCACCGACTACACCAACGTGACCTATTTGACCGGCTTTACGGGCGACGACAGCTATCTGGTCGTCCGTGGCGACGGCGAAACGATCGTCAGCGACCCGCGGTATACCACCCAATTGGGTGAGGAATGTCCAGGGGTGGACCTCGAAATTCGTCCACCGGGCAGGGGGATCATGCAGGCCACCGCCCGGCTCTTGCGGCGCGGCGGGATTCACCGACTCGGCATCGAGGCCGATTCGATGACCGTGGGGTTCCGTGATCGACTGGCCACTCGCCTGCCGAAGGTGACGCTGACGCCGGTTTCCGGCGCCGTCGAAAAGCTTCGACAAGTCAAAGACCGGGAGGAAGTGGCACTGATACGTCAGGCCGCCCGGCAGGCCGAGAAGGGTTTCGAAGCCTTGCGCCACACCTTGCGCCGCGAGATGAGCGAAAAGCAGGCGGCCGATGAGCTGGAACACCAGATGCGGCTGTTTGGCGCTAAAGAGGCCGCCTTCCCCACGATTATGGCCGTCGGGCCGCGGGCGGCGCTGCCGCATGCCAGCCCCACCGAGCAACCCATCGGTGGCGACGATTTTGTCTTGATCGACTGGGGGGCCAACGGCGGGCTGTACCGAAGCGACTTGACGCGGGTGCTGGTCACCGCTAAAATCTCGCCGAAATTCGAGCGGGTCTACCGCGTCGTACTGCAGGCGCAACTTCGAGCGATCGCTGCCGTTCGGCCGGGTGCCATCGCCCACGAGGTCGATTCGGTGGCCAGAAAGGTGATCGCCAAGGCCGGTTTTGGCCGCCGTTTCCGGCATGGATTGGGGCATGGCTTGGGGTTGCAGGTTCACGAGGGGCCGCGGTTGGCTGTCAACAACCCGACCGTCTTGCGGCCTGGCATGGTCGTCACCGTGGAGCCGGGCATCTATCTTCCCGGTTGGGGGGGGGTGCGGATCGAGGACGACGTGCTGGTCACGCGAAACGGCTGCGAAGTGTTGACGAATCTGCCGAAGCGATTGGAAGACATCGTTGTCGCCGCATGAGGATCGACCATGAACGCATCGCCTGGGTCCAACCAAGACATCTTCGACGTCCGCAAGCTCCGCCGGCTGGTCGAACTGATGAAGGAACACGATCTCAGCGAGGTCGACCTTCAGCAGGGCGAAACCCGGATCCAGTTGCGGCGGTCCGCCCCGTCGCCGGCGGGCAATGCTTCGCCCGGGGTGGCGGCGATGGTGTACCCGCCGGCCGTGTCTCCGGCGGCTGGGCCGCCCCCCGCGCCGGCCGTAGCGCCGGATGCCGCCTCGGACGTAGTGGTGATTCCCAGTCCGATGGTCGGCACCTTCTATGCAGCCCCCGATCCTGAGTCGCCGCCTTACGTGAAGGTGGGCGATCACGTCGGTCCGGAGACCACGGTATGCATCGTCGAGGCGATGAAGGTCTTCAACCAAATTCCCGCCGAGGTCTCGGGACGCATTGAGGCGATGCTGGTGGAGAACGGCGAATCGGTGGAGTTCGGGCAACCGTTGTTTCGGGTCAATACGCGCGGGTAGTACGCCTCATCGTAGGGGACTGTAACGATTATTGTGTCAGCGGTAAGTGGCACGGCCATCTTGGCCGTGTTTGCTCGCGGGCTGGAAGCCCGTGCCACCGAATTCCTTACCGTCCCTATCGTGGGACGGGCTTGGTGTTCGCAAGACAAGCGTACTTTCGCGGATCGCCGGACCCGACGAACCGCGGAGCCGCCTTGAGATTAGGCTAAACGTGTTCAAACGCATTCTGGTTGCCAACCGCGGCGAAATCGCCCTGAGAATCTTTCGTGCCTGCCGCGAGTTGGGCATCGAGACGGTGGGCATCTTCAGCGAGGCCGATCGCGGGGCGGCCTATCTCAATCTGGCCAGCGAAGCGTATTGCGTCGGCCCGGCCAAGGCGGCCGACAGCTATCTGAAGATCGACCGGGTGATTAGCGCCGCTGAAATCGGCAACGTGCAGGCCATTCACCCGGGCTACGGCTTCTTGGCCGAGAACGCCCACTTTGCCGAGGTCTGCCGGAGCTGCGAGATCGAGTTCATCGGCCCGACGCACGAGGCCATGGGCCTGGTGGGCGACAAGAACGCCGCCCGCCGGTTGGCCAAGGAAATCGGGGTGCCCACCGTGCCCGGCAGCGACGGCCTGGTGCAGGGCGAAGGCGAGGCCATTTCGCTGGCCCACCAGTTGGGCTTCCCGGTGCTGATCAAGGCGGCGGCCGGCGGCGGCGGCCGAGGGATGCGGGTGGCCCTGAACGACCTGGCCCTCAAATCGGCCATTCAACAGGCCCAGGCCGAGGCCGAGGCGGCCTTCGGCAACGCCGACATTTACCTGGAGAAGTATATCGAACACCCACGGCATGTCGAGGTGCAGGTGCTGGCCGACCATCACGGTCACGTGGTGCACCTCTGGGAGCGGGATTGCACCCTGCAGCGGCGGCACCAGAAGCTGATCGAGGAGAGCCCGGCCCCACGGCTGGAGGCCGCTACCCGCCAGGCCATGTGCCAAAGCGCCGTGCGAATCGTCCAGGCCGCCAAGTATACCAACGCCGGCACGGTCGAGTTCATCGTCGATCGGACCGGCCACCATTACTTCATCGAGATGAATGCCCGAATCCAAGTCGAGCATCCGGTGACCGAGATGGTCACGGGCATCGACCTGATCAAGGCCCAGATTCTGGTGGCCGCCGGGGAAGCATTGCCCTTCGGCCAGGAAGACATCCGCCCCACCGGGGTGGCCTTGGAATGCCGCATCAACGCCGAAGATCCGGACAAGAACTTTCGCCCCACCCCCGGCACCATCAGCAGTCTGCGGATTCCCGGCGGCTTCGGGGTGCGGTTTGATTCGCACGCCCATCAAGGCTATGTGGTTTCGCAGTATTACGATTCGATGATCGGCAAGTTGATCGTTCATCAGCCGACCCGCCCGGAGGCCATCGCCTGCATGAAACGCGCCTTGTCGGAGTTGCACGTGGAAGGGGTGAAGACGACCGTACCCCTGTACTTGAAAATCCTCGATCACTCCGCCTTCAACGACGGGCCGGTGGATACGACCTTCATCGAGCGGACCTGGCCGAGTTGAGCGGCCCGAGCGAGGCCAAGGAACCCGACAGCTAGGCACTGAACTTCTACGGAGCCTCTTATGAGCAGCACCCTTTCCCGACCGCCGGAGGTGACCTCGAATATCCACCGGGTGGCCATTCTGTTTGCCGGCGGGCCGGCGCCGGCCGCCAACGCGGTCATCTCTACCGCCGCCGTCTCCTTCCTGCGCAACAACATCGACGTGTACGGCATTCTGCACGGCTATTCGCACCTGATGGAATACCGAGCCGATCATCCCATGGTCGAGGACCGCGATTTTATCCGCATCACGCACCGCATCCTCCGCCGCACCCGCAACAGCCCTGGGATTCTGATCGGGACGGCCCGTGCCAACCCCGGCAAGGATGTCTCCTCCCCCGCGCACTTGAAAGACTCCGCCCGGACGGCCCCCTTGAGAACCGTCTACGATGCCCTGGTGTCGATGGGCGTCGACGCGCTGGTCTCCATCGGCGGCGACGACACCCTCAAGACGGCCAACAAGTTCAAGCTCTTTCAGGAGCAACTGCCGCCCGGACACCATCACATCCCGGTGGTCCACCTGCCCAAGACGATCGACAACGATTACACGGGCATCGACTTCACCTTCGGCTACTTCACCGCGGTGGAGCAATTGGCCGGCGAA
>JAJYGU010000229.1 GCA_021784975.1 Planctomycetota bacterium | reverse complement strand
CGTGCTGCTGCTGGCGGAGCACTTCCTGAACATGTTCGGCGCGGCCCTGCGCAAGCCCGCCCGCCGGCTCGCACCCGGCGCCCGCCAGAAACTGCTCTCCCACCACTGGCCGGGCAACGTGCGGGAGCTGCGCAACCTGGTGGAACGCATGGCCATCTTGTGTCACTCGAAGCAAATCGAAGTGCCACACCTGCCCCCTGAAATTTGCCAAGCCCCGGCACCATCGGCAGTCAGCCAACTCCCGCAAAGCTGGGAGGAGTTCAAGAAGCTCAAACAACTGGCC
The DNA here is from genome assembly GCA_021784975.1 of Planctomycetota bacterium. Lineage (GTDB taxonomy): Bacteria > Planctomycetota > Planctomycetia > Pirellulales > Thermoguttaceae > JAJYGU01. The sequence goes on along the minus strand of JAJYGU010000229.1, from coordinate 5,065 downwards.
AAGGACGCGATGGTTCAGGAAATGGAATGCCGCTTCCTGAGCGAATCGCTGGAACGTTCCGGGGGCAACGTGACCAAGGCTGCCGACGACGTGGGAATGCAACGCACCCACTTCCATGCCTTGATGCGCAAGTATGGCCTGAACGGGACCCTCTGAAAACGGCTACCAATCTCCGGCCGGAACTGTATGCCTGCTGCGTACACTGTACGGTGCGCTCGTACGCCTTTGCAGGCGTTCCTTGGCGTGGCCCGCGGGCAAGTAAGGTTAGACAAGTGGCACATAGTTTGCATCGGCTTATCTGCCGCCCTCCAGGGAACGGCTCTCAATAGGTGGCCCACCGCCGGCCTTGCACAACCGCCGGCCGGGGCGGCAATTTGGGGAACGAGGCATGGCCGACCAACCGACATTGCTGGTTGTCGACGACGACGTGGAGATTTGCCGGGCGTGCGGTCGGATTTTTTCACGTCAGGGATTCCGGGTGGAGGAATGCTCTGATGCCCGCGAGGGGCTGAATTTCGCCACCGAACATGACTATTCCGTCATCCTGTTGGACATCCGGATGCCGGAGATGGACGGGATTCAGTTCGTCGAGGAACTGCGAAAAAAGAAGCGGGACACTCCCGTAATCCTCATGACTGGTTATCCGAGTGTGCCGAGCGCCATGTCGGCAGTTCGCTTGGGGGCCTCGGATTACATTACCAAGCCGTTTACCCCGGAGCAAATCGCACGGTCGGTTCACCGCGTCTTGGCGCGGGCGATCGACGCGGCCACTTGAGCCGACACTCATCAGGAGCGACCGAATGCCTGGGCTGCAAATCCAACGGCGGGTGAAATATCAGGAAGAGTTGGACGCGGACTTCCCGCGCCGGGTGGCCGACATGCCCGGAGCGGCGGACCTGAATCGCTGCATCCAGTGCGGCACGTGCAGCGCCACCTGCCCGGTGAGTTCCTTTATGGATCTGACGCCGCGGCGGGTGGTGGCCATGACCCGCGCCGGCTTCAAGGAAGAGGTGCTGCGGAGCAACACGATCTGGCTCTGTGCCTCGTGCTACTCGTGCACGGTGGAGTGCCCGAAAGGGATCAAGATCACCGACGTGATGTATGCGCTGAAGCGGCTGGCCATCCAGGAGCGAGCGTATCCCCGGCACTTTCCCACACCGGTGTTAGCCCGCGAGTTTTTCCACAAGGTGCGGCAGACGGGCCGCAGCAACGAGGGCCAGATCGCCACCGTCATGATTCTGAAGACCAATCCGCTGAAACTCTTGCGGCAAATACCGCTCGGATTGAAGCTGTTGGTGAAGGGCCGAATGTCGCTGTGGACGGAAAAGATGAGCGGCAACAAGCGCCAGCTCCAGGACCTGCTGGATTACATGGACACCCACAAGGAATTGCGATGAGATTCCTCTATTACCCCGGCTGCTCGCTAAAAAGCTCCGGCAGGGCCTATGAAGAGTCGCTGCTGGCGGTGTTCGCCCGACTGCAATTCCCTCTCGAGGAGCTGCCCGAATGGAATTGCTGCGGCGCGACGGCCTACATGGGCATCGACGAAAAGAAGGCCTTTGTGCTGGCGGCCCGCAATCTGGCCCTGGCCGAGCAGCACGGCGACGGCCAGCCCGTACACTTGGTCGCACCCTGTGCCGCCTGCTACCTGGTGCTGTTGAAGACGCAAAAGTACATGGTCGAATACAAGCCGATCGGCCGGGCGATCTCGGACGCCTTGAAGTCGGTCGGGCTGAAGTATCGTGGTCAGGTGAAGATCCGCCACCCCCTAGACGTGCTTATCAAAGAGGTAGGCTTGGAGCGCATCCGCGCCGCCGTCAGCCGGCCGCTGGAAGGCATGAAGATCGCCTGCTACTACGGCTGCCAGGTCGTTCGCCCCTTCGCCGAATTCGACGACCCGCACGACCCCATGTCGATGGATGATCTGCTTCGGGCCTGCGGGGCCGAGACGGTCGACTGGCCGTGCAAGGTCCGCTGCTGCGGAGCGATGCTCACCGGCACGGTCGAAGAGGTCGGGCAGCGGAGGAGCTACATGATCCTGCACGAGGCGATGCGCCGCGGGGTGGACGCGGTCGCCACGGCTTGCCCGCTGTGCCAGTTCAACCTCGAGTGCTTTCAGGGCCCGATGTCGCGCCGCTACAGAGACCAGGTGGAGATGTCGGTGGCCTACTTCACCCAGATCGTCGGCAAGGCAATGGGGCTGGACGAGCGGACACTCGGCATGCATCGCCTCTTCATTCCCTTGCGCCAGCCTCCGGCCCTCTTAGGAACCTCCCATGATTGCTGAAAACAAAACGGCGTTTCGGACCAAGGGGACAGGCACATTTTTCGGCCGTCACGCATCCACGAAACAAACCACGAAAGGGGCCGAAAAGTGAGCCAGTCCCCGGCCTGTCCACGCATTGGCGTGTATGTCTGCCATTGCGGCATGAACATCGCCAAGCAGGTGGCGGTGGAAGCAGTCACCGAGTTTGCCGCCCGGCTGCCGGGCGTGGCGGTCGCCCGCCACTATAAGTTCATGTGTTCCGATCCGGGCCAGGAGTTGATCCAGCAAGACATCAAGGAGAGCGGGCTGGAGCGGGTGGTGGTCGCCTCGTGCTCGCCGCTGCTGCACGAGGCGACCTTTCGCAAGGCCTGCGCCGCCGGCGGCCTGAACCCCTTCTGCTTTCAGATGGCCAATATCCGCGAGCAGGTGGCCTGGGTCACGGCGGACAAGGGGCGGGCAACCTCGAAGGCCAAGGCACTGATCGCCGCGGCCGTCGAGCGCGTCAGCCGTGCGCAGCCGCTGGAAAGGAAGCGGCTGGCGGTGGGCGACAAGGTCGTCATTGTCGGTGGGGGAATCGCCGGCATTCACGCCGCCCTGACCATCGCCGACGCCGGCAAAAAAGTCTACCTGGTCGAGCGGGAGCCGACCATCGGCGGACACATGGCCAAGTTCGACAAGACCTTTCCCACCCTCGACTGCGCCGCCTGCATCCTGACGCCGAAGATGTCGAGCGTCAAGAATCACCCCAACATCGAGTTGATGAGTTACAGCGAAGTCGAGAAGGTCGAGGGCTTTGCCGGCAACTTCAAGATCACCATCCAGAAGAAACCGCGGTATGTCCACGAAGAGCTATGCGTCGGCTGCGGGGAGTGTGTAGACGCCTGCGTGTTCCCCAAGGCCAAGTTCCCCAGCGAGTTCGACGAAGGACTGGCCCTCCGCAAGCCGGTCTACATGCCTTTTCCCCAAGCGACGCCGGCAGTGGTGGTCATCGATCCGAACACTTGTCTCCAACTCACCAAGGGCAAGTGCAAGCAGAAATGCGTCGAGGCGTGCCAACGCGGGGCGATCGACCTGAAGCAAGAGCCCGAGCAGGTCGAGGTTGAGGCGGCAGCGGTCATCGTGGCCACCGGCTTCAAAACCTTCGACCCCCGCGGGCTGCCGCAATACGGCTACGGCCGGTACGGCAACGTTTACACGTCGCTGGAGGTGGAGCGGATGGTCAATGCCTCCGGTCCAACCGGCGGCGAGGTGGTACTGAAGGACGGCGCCAAGCCGCGGAGCGTGGCGATCATCCACTGCGTCGGCAGCCGCGATAAGAAGACCCATCCCTGGTGCTCCCGCGTCTGCTGCATGTATAGCCTGAAACTGGCCCACCTGGTCAAGGAGCGGAGCGGAGCCGACGTTTTCTCCTTTTACATCGACATGCGGACGCCCGGCAAAGGCTACGAAGAGTTTTACGACCGCCTCCTGGAAGAGGGTGTCCACTTCATCCGCGGCCGGGTGTCGCACATCACCGACTGGGCCATGACCAAGGCCGAGGAAGGCAAGCTGGTGGTCTCTGCCGAGGATTCGCTCATCGGGGTGACGCGGCGCATCCCGGTCGACATGGTGATCCTCTCGGTGGGACTGGAGCCACAGCCGGACGCTCAAGAGGTCCGAAAGAAGTTCAACATCTCCTGCTCGCAGGAGGGTTGGTTTTTGGAGCGGCACCCCAAGCTGGCCCCGGTAGCCACCTTCACTGACGGAGTGTGGATTGCCGGTGCTTGCCAGGGGCCCAAGGACATCCCCGACACGGTGGCCCAAGCCGGGGCCGCGGCCTCCGAGGCATTGGCCTTGATCGACAAGGGATACGTGGAGATTGAACCTAACACCGCCGAAGTCGACCCGGAAGCGTGCAGCGGGTGCAAGACGTGCTTGGGGATGTGCCCGTACCACGCCATCCGCCGCGACGAGGAAAAGGGGGTGGCGGTGGTCAACGAGGCCCTGTGCAAGGGCTGCGGCACCTGCGTGGCGGCCTGCCCCTCGGGGGCCATTAGCCAGCACATGTTCACCGACGACGAGATCTACCAAGAATTGGAAGGGATTTTGAGCTATGTCTGAACAGGTCCCTGTTGGCCAACCGCCGGACTGGGAGCCGCGGATCGTGGCCTTCTTTTGCAATTGGTGCACCTACACCGCCAGCGACTTGGCCGGTGTCTCGCGGATGACCTATGCCCCCAATACCCGGGTAATCCGGGTCATGTGCTCCGGGCGGATCGACCCGCAGTTCGTCCTGATGGCCCTGCGGCAAGGGGCCGACGGGGTGCTGATCGGCGGCTGCCACCCCGGCGACTGCCACTACCAGGAAGGCAACTACAAGTGCCTCCGCCGCTTCGCCATGCTCAAGCATTACCTGGCGGCGATGGGCATCGACGATCCGCGGGTGCGGCTGGAGTGGATTGCCGCCAGCGAAGGCGACAAGGTGCAGCGGGTGACCAACGACATGGTCCAGCGAATCAAGCAACTCGGCCCGTTGAAGTTGGAGCCTGTCTGTCAGCCCGGTTGCAGAGCGATGGCCGGCGACCAGCCGTCGGTCGGTAACCGGGCGGTCGCCGCTGACATTTGAAGGAGTCCTCCGATGAGCAAACCCAAGATCGGATTCTACTGGTGCGCCTCCTGCGGCGGCTGCGAGGAGGCAGTCGTCGATCTGGCCGAGACGATTCTCGACGTGGTCGAGCTGGTCGACATTGTCTTCTGGCCTTGTGCCCTGGACTTCAAGCAGCAGGACGTGGAGGCCATGGACGACGAGACTATTGCGAC
>JAJYGU010000214.1 GCA_021784975.1 Planctomycetota bacterium | reverse complement strand
TGAAGATATCCAGCGGCCGGTGATCGATCCGGCTACTGGCCAGCCGGTTAGAGACGCCGCCCGCGACCAGCCGGTGGTGGACCATCAACGGCTGGCCACGGCGGCCAACGACGTGCTCTACCTCGGCCCGGTGCCGGTCTTCTATTGGCCCACCATCACCACCGACCTCAACGATTCGACCTATTACATCCGTCACGCAGAGCTCAACCAGGACAGCGTTTTCGGCACGCAAATCCGCACCCATTGGAACGGCTACGATCTGCTGGGCATCCGCAACAAGCCGGTGGGCACCGACTTGGACGTCGATTTGGACTACCTGAGCCTGCGCGGCCTCGGTTACGGGGCCTCGTTCACCTACGACCGCAACGACATCTTCGGGCTGAACGAGCGGACCGCCGGCTTGCTGACCTTCTGGGGAATCCAGGACCACGGGCTGGACGTTCTGGGCGACACCCGGACAGCGGTCGAACCGGAGAGCTCGTACCGCGGGCGTCTGTTATGGCAGCACCGCCAGTTGCTCCCCTGGGACATGCAGCTCAGTGCCGAGGCGGGCTGGATCAGCGACCGCAACTTCCTGGAAGAATACTACAAAAGCGAGTGGGACCAACTGAAGGACCAGACCACCGACGTCGAGCTGAAACAGGCCGAAGAGAACTGGTCCTGGAGCGTTTTTGCCCAGGGGCGGGTCGACGACTTCTTCACCGAGACCGAGTGGCTGCCGCGGCTGGACCATGATTGGCTGGGGCAGCCGCTGCTGAACAACGTCTTCACCTGGTACGAGCACAGCAGCGCCGGCTACGCCAATTTCCAGCGGCTCACGCCGCCGCAGGACCCAATCACCGACGGCCCCTTCAATTTCCTTCCCTGGGAAGTAGGCAACCGCCAGGGCAGTCGGTTCGCCTCCCGGCAAGAGCTCGACTACCCCTTTCAGCTTGGCCCGGTCAAGGTGGTGCCCTTCGTGATGGGCGAAGCGGCCTACTGGGGCGAAGACATCAACGGCCAGCCCTTGAATCGGCTGTGGGGCGAGACCGGCCTCCGCGCCACCCTGCCGATGTGGAGCGTCGACCCGACCGCCAACAGCGACTTTTTCAACGTCCACGGGCTGGCCCACAAGGTGCTGTGGACGGCGGAATTCACCACCTCCCAGGCCAACCAAGACCTGACCAGCCTGCCGTTGTACGATCTGCTCGACGACGCCTCGGTGTTGGCTTGGCGCCGCATGTTCTTGACCACCACCTTCGGGCTGCCGAACGACGTGCTGCTTCCCAACGGACTGCCGTACCTGCCCAAGTTCGACGAGCGTTTCTACGCCCTGCGGAGCGGTTTGCAGGATTGGGTCACTTCGCCGAGCACCGAGATTGCCGGCGATCTGACGGCCCTCCGCCTGGGGGCCGAACAGCGCTGGCAGACCAAGCGCGGCCCGGCCGACGACCCGCACATCATCGACTGGATCACGCTGGACACCGACGTCACCGTCTTCCCCGACCCCATTCGCGACGATTTTGGCTCAGCGGTCGGGCTGGCCAACTACAACTTCGTTTGGCACGCCGGCGATCGCCTCACCTTCCTCTCCAGCGGCCTGTTCGATTTCTTCGACCAGGGGCAGAAGATCGTCAGCGTCGGCGGCTTTCTCGACCGCCCGCCGCGGGGCAGCCTCTACGCCGGCCTGGATTTCCTGGAGGGGCCGATGGACCACCAGATTCTCACCGTGTCGTATAGCTACCGTATGAGTCCGAAATGGATGTCCACCCTCGGGACCACCTACGATTTCGGCTCCGACGGCAACCTGGGCGAATTCTTCAACATCACCCGGATCGGCGAGTCGTTCCTGGTCACCGCCGGATTCAACGTCGATGTCTCGCGGGGCGTGGTGGGGGCCACCGTGTTGGTGGAACCGCGATTCATGCCCTGGAACCGATTGGGGAACCTCACCGGGGCGCAAGTCCCGCCCGCCGGGATTGTGGGATTGGAGTAATTAGCCTTTCCAACGGCCTTGCCGGCACGATTCTTGCCCTGCTGGTCGCCAACCAGTATGATCTTGTACGGTTTCCGGTTGTGCTCACCCCGATTTGTGGCATTTGGCGTATGACGCCGGATGTGGCCCTGCAACTTCAAATCGAATGCCACCGGAGGATGACCGGCCAACAGCGGTTGGACACGGCCCTGCGGCTGCGCGCCTGGGCGTGCGAGTTGGCCCGTGAGGGAATTCGCCGACAGTTTCCCGACGCCAGCGACGAGGAGATCGAGCGGCGTCTGCGTCTGCGCTTGGAGGTCGCCCGGGGATGAGGAGCAAGCAGCTACTGGAACGGCCTCACTCCCTCTGCTCGACAGCTTGGCGATGCCGCCGGGGTCTACGCGGTGCAGGATGCTCGGTTGGATTCGGCCTACCTTCGACCCTTGTGCAACCCCCCCGGCAAGTTGACCGTTCTGCGATTGTCGGCTAGATTGCGGGTCTTGGACGTCGGTACATCGAACACCTGATGACATGGGGAGGGAGTTTATGCGCTCGTTGCTTCCTTTAGCTTTGTCGGCCTGCTTGATCTCGTCTTCTGCCGTGGCCGCACCGCCGATTCCGCAAATTGTCAACAACGGCCGCCAGTATCGGTTCCTGGTGGACGGAAAACCGTTCCTGATGTTGGGCGCCCAATCGCACAACTCCGCGGCATCGAACGACCACGATCTGAGGCATTTCTTCGAAAGCGCCGTCGATCTTGGGGCAAACACGGCCGAAGTACCCATCTACTGGGAACTGATTGAGCCGGAACAAGGTCGCTATGATTTTACTATGGTCGACAAGGTGATCATGGGAGCCCGCAAAGCGGATGTGAGACTTGTCTTGCTTTGGTTTGCTTCGTGGAAGAATGGCGAAAGTCATTATGCGCCGGAGTGGGTGAAACGCGACCTGAAGGATTATCCCCGCGTTATCGGCGCACTGGGGAGGCAGACGAACATTCTTTCACCGTTGGCGGCTGCCAGTCGTGCCGCCGACCAACAGGCTTTTCAAGCCGTCATGACACACATTCGGCAGATCGACCAGTCGCAGCGCACCGTCATTCTGGTGCAAGTCGAGAACGAATCCGGTTTCCTGCACACCGATCGTGACTATTCGGTCGAGGCCGACCGATTGTTCAAAGGTCAGGTGCCCGCCGAGCTGGCGCACTGGCTGACGGCTCGGCCGGCTTCACTCAGCGAAAGCATGGCCGGGGCGCTTCGCGCCTCGGGAAGGACTTCGGGAACGTGGCGAGAAGTCTTTGGTCGACTGGCCGAGGAGGCGTTCACTGCCTGGCATGTGGCTCGCTATGTCGACGCCGTGGCGGCAGCCGGCAAGGAAGCCTATCCGTTGCCGATGTACGTGAATGCCTGGTTGGTCGAGCCGGGCGGCGTACGCGCCGGCGAGTGGCCCAGCGGCGGTCCCACCGAACATGTGATGGACATCTGGAAATGTGCGGCCCCGCACGTCGATCTTCTGGCGCCCGACATCTACTTTGCCAAGTACCACTACTACTGCCGTCAATATGCCCGGCCGGACAACCCCTTGTTCGTGCCCGAGGCCAACAGCGGTTATCCGTTTTTCGCCGCCTATGCGGCCACGACGCTGGTGCGTTACAACGGTTTGGGCTTTTCGCCGTTTGGCATCGGCGGAAACTGCCCGGCGGCCCCGCTGTTCAAACAGGCCTATGCGATTTTGCGGCCCCTGTTGCCGCTGATTGAGCGGAATCGATACTCGGGCAATTCCTACTCGTTTGTGCAAGGCATCTCGGAAGGCGAAGACTGGGCGCAGGCCATCCCGCTGACCGCTGCGGTGGCAGCCAAGATCACCTACACCACCGAATTCGATCCCAAGAATGGCCGCGGTTGGGGATTGATCATCAAGTTAGCCGACGATGACTACGTGGTTGCCGGGATCGGATTTGCCGCCGTGTTTCGCGCCTTGGAAGGTCCGCCGCGGGATGTTCAAATCCTGTCCATTGACGAAGGCTACTTTACTGCCGACGGTCAATGGGTGCGGACCAAACGCCGCAACGGCGATGAACGCAGCGTAAACATGTCACCGAGCGGCGCCATCATGCGGGTCCGCCTTTTGGGGCCGTAACGGCGGTATCTCCCGTACTTGTTGGTATCGGAGCTATCCCGTCTTCCTGCCCCAGGGTGACCGCAGCCATGCCCCGACAATCAATAGCGATCCTCCGATCCCCATCGCCGATATCAGGATTTGCCACGGCAGTATCGGCGATCTGACGAAATTTGCTGTTGGATCACGCGGGTCATAATGGATCAGAACATATCTCACCAATCCCTCAGACCCACAATACGAGTAGTATACTCTTCCTTTGACCATGAATGCATACTCGGCGTCACACCACATCGAAAACATGGGGCGCTGGGGCGGTGGAGGCGAGTACATAGAAAAATGCGGTCTGTAACGTTCGAACACCCCTTCGGCAACTGCCGAGCACGCACGCATTGTGGTCCAGTTAAGCCCGGCCCAAATAGCGCCTGCCAAGACGCAGGTCAATCCCAACAGCGCAAGACCACTGCCGAGCCAGGGATGTCCCGTGCCCCTTGCCGACGTGGGGCTCTCTTTCGACACCGTGTCGATATCGACTCCTTCATCCTCCGCTGAGGAGATGCTCGCCTCTTGGTCCGATCGACTGATCCACCCGTCGATGATGTCTCGCGCGCGTGCCGCATCCTCCTCGCGCACCCAGATCCGCGGGGCAATCGTGTAACCCAAGGGTAACGACCCAGCCGCACCTCCCAGAAACTCGCCTACCACGCGACACCGGATGCCCGCTTCCTCCAGCCAACTACAATAGGAGTATGCCTCGGCCGAATTACGGGCAGCGCACAACTCGACAATCCGCCCGTGCTTCGCATCGCCGGAAAGGGAGCGCGAATCCTCGTCCGCTCCGGCGAGAGACGGCGGTTGGGATGTCGGAGCGGCGGCCTCCGGCTCCTGGGGTTCTCCGGGAGGATTAGACGCGCTCGTTCCATCTTGGGCCGTGCCACACTTCCAGCAGGCATCAAACACGTCGTCGATGCCTTCGCCACAGTTGGGACAACGCCACATCGGTTTCGTCCTCAATCCAAGATCGCCAGCGGGCCAAAGCTACGACTGCCGCCAGCCCCGTGACAATCGCCATATTCGATCCTGGATGATACAAGCGACGGCCCTTGCTGGCAAACCCTCGCCCCTCGCTGGGGTGATTCGTTGACATTGCCCAATGGCGCTATCAGAATTAAGGGGTTTGCCTAAGCGGGACTGCAAGGAATTCTGTGGCACGGGCTCCCAGCCTGTGAGCGAGCACGGCCAAGATGGCCGTGCCACTTACCGCGGATACAGAGATC
>JAJYGU010000502.1 GCA_021784975.1 Planctomycetota bacterium | reverse complement strand
TTTGGCCTGTTCTGTGCCGAAGTAGACCAGCGGCAGGGTGCCAATGCCCGTATGGGCGGCGCAGGTGGTGGCGAACGAGCCGGTCCGTCCGAGTTGCTCTTCGATCAAGCACGTCAAGGCCTTGCTGGCGGCCAGACCGCCGTACTGCTCGGGCACCTGGACGCTCAGGAAGCCCAACTCGCCGGCTTTTCGGGCCAGGCCGGCGATCTGCCCCGGCTTCTTCTCGTCCAGTTCGGCTTGCTTGGGGATGATCTCCTTGTCGATGAAGTCGCGGGCCGCCTGGGCCATGGCCCGATCCTCGGAACCAAAATCTTCCGGGGTAAAAACGCTCTGGCAATCAGTGGCTTCCAGCAGGAAGGCCCCGCCCTGAGGATAGGAGGAGTTAGCTGGTTCGGTCATGGCTTACGGTCCTTTCGGTGAGACTTGTTTCTTCGAGAACGCTTAAGTTTGAGGATTTTGTTTTTCGGCCGGGCTGTCGGGCAGCCGTTCGGCCAGTAGTTCGGCGATATCGAGGACGCGGGCCTCGGAGTTGGCCTGAGCGACCGAGTCGGTCATCATGACCATGCAGAAGGGGCAGGCCACGGCCACCGTGTCGGCCCCGGTGGCTAAGGCCTCTTGGGCGCGGAGGTTGCCGATCCGCTGGCTGGGCGCCTCTTCGAACCACATCCGACCCCCGCCTGCCCCGCAACAGAAAGTCGTTCGGCCGCGGCGGGCCATCTCCACGAGGGTTGCTCCATCGGAGACCGCTTGGCTCAGCACCTCTCGCGGCGGGGCGGTGATTTCGTTCACCCGCGCCAGATAGCAGGGATCGTGCAAGGTGATCCGCTTGGCCCGCGGTTGGCCGGGACGGCTTGCGCCGTCGCCGTCCAACGGTAGCCGCCCTTGCCGGAGCAGTTCGGCGAGCAACTGGCTGTGATGGACCACTTCGTAGTGCCCGCCGAACTGTGGAAAATCCTTGGTCAGGGCATTGAAGCAATGCGGGCAGTGGGTGACGATCTTGCGGACCTTGTAGCGGTTGAGGGTCTCGACGTTGGCGGTGGCCAGCGACTGGAAGATGAACTCCTCGCCCATCCGCCGGGCCGAATCGCCGGTGCAGCGTTCCTCGGTGCCCAGCACGGCGAAGCGAACGCCGGCGGCCTGCATCAGCCGGACAAAGGCCCGCGCCACCCGCCGCACCCGGCGATCGTAGGCGGCAGCGCAGCCGACCCAGTAGAGGATCTCAAAATCGGGCCGTTGTTTGACGGTGGGCACGTCGAGCCCGTCCGCCCATTCCATCCGCTGCTCGGACGGCAAGCCCCAGGGATTGTTGGAGTTTTCCATGCGTCGCAGCGAGGTGGCCGGCGGGCCGCTGAGCTGCCCTTCGGCCACCAGATAGCGGCGCATGTCGATAATCATCCCCGCCGGGTCGATCCGCACCGGGCAGACCTCGACGCACGCCGAGCAGGTTGTGCAGGCCCAAAGGGTCTCGGCGGTCACGGTATCTTCGTGCAGTTGCGGACCGGCCGGCGACGGCTCGGCAGCAGCGGCGCCATCGGCAGAACGCGGTTGCCGCGCCAGGGCGGGGCCGATCGTCCCCAAGAGGCGTTTCACGTCCTGGACGACTCCCCGCGGCGTCAGCGGCTTGCCACTGGCGTAGGCCGGACAGGCCTCCTGACAGCGGCCGCACTCCATGCAGCCGTCCAACTGCAAGAGCGCGCCGCGAGTGAAGTCGCTGATATTTCCGACGCCCACCTTCCCGGTCTGTTCGACCTCTTCCAGGGAAACCGGCCGCATGGCGCCCAACTGAGCCGGCTCGCCGGTGATGTTCAGCATCCCGGCGATGGCGTGGAACAGGCGGGCGTAGGGAAAGACGGCCACGATCGTCAGTCCGAGCAAGGCGTGTCCCCACCACACGCAGAGATGGGCCGTTCGCAGGGCCGCATCCGAGTGGCCGTGGCCGATCAGTTGCGCCAGCGCGTAGCCGACGTAGGAGACGCCGGGCAACAGGGGCCTGGACCAGAGGAGCCGCAGGGCCTCGACGACGTAGCCGCTCAGGCCCATCGTACCCAACGCGGCCAGGATCGCCCAATCCCGCCAATTATGACCCAGCGATGACGGACGCGTCCAGCGGCGATAGGCCAGCAATAGGCAGCCGGCGATCAAGGCGATGCCTGCCGTGTCGAGGGTCATCTTGTAAACCGCATAGTAGAGCCCGTATTGGAAATGCCACGCGGGCCAGATCTCCGCCGGCCAGTGGTCGGCCATCAGCAACAGCGTGCCGATGAATAGGATCGCAAACCCCCAGAAGAGGAAGAAGTGCGACCAGCCGGCGAAAAGGCGGCGGACCACTCGCCGCTGCCCCAGCACCTCGCGGAAGAAACCCGTAGCCGCACGGCCCAAGCTGCGCCACCGCCAGCCTGGCTGGCCGAGCCACCACAGCCGCGCGCGGCAAAACAGGCCGTAGGCCAAGATGCTGCATGCCAGCACCGCCAGAGCGTAGAAGAGCACTTGCGAGGGCTTGGGGATATTGCCGAAGGTCTCGCGGGTGAGTTTCGTGTTGCCCAGGGTTTCGCGGATGAAATCCATCAGTCAACTCTCGTCCGTCGGTCACGGCGCGTGAAAGAGCAAGTTGTCGATTCTGGGCGGCACGCTCCGAAAGGACGTGGTGGGCACTGGGCCGATTTCCCGTCCACCACGCCCTCACCGAGTGGGCCATCCCGAGGATGATTCAACCACTAGGGACTCGGCTGCAACTTTTGGATCAACTCGGGAACGGCCTGATACAGGTCGGCCACCAGGCCGTAGTCAGCCACCTCGAAGGCGGGCGCGTCGGGGTCTTTGTTGATGACCACCACCACCTTCGAGTCTTTCATGCCGGCCAGGTGCTGGACAGCCCCGGAAATGCCGACGGCAAAGTAGACGTCCGGGGCGGCAATCTTGCCGGTCTGTCCGACCTGGAGGTCGTTGGAGGTGACGCCGGCATCGACCAGGGCGCGGGAGCAGCCGACGCCGCCATGAAGCACGTCGGCCAGGCCGCCGATGATCCGCTCGAAGTCCTCGGCGTTTTTCACCCCGCGACCGCCCGAGACCACCACCCGCGCCTCGGTGACATCCGGCCGTGACGAGGTCTTCGAGTCGCGGCGGACCACCTCGATCAGGTTGGGCAGGCTGGTCGGGTCGACGGCAATCGGATGCACCTCCTGCGGCTCGCCCGGCTCGGGCGACTTGAAGGCCGAGGCCCGCAAAGTGAGCACCTTCGGCTCGCCCATCAAGGCCACGGTGGCCACTACGCTGCCGGCGTTGACCGGGCGGAGGAAAAGTAGTTGGCCGTTTTCCTCCTGCACGCCGACCACGTCGGTGCCCATGGTTCCATCCAGCAGCGCTGCCGCCCGCGGGAGAATGTCTTTCGAGAAAGTTGAGGCCGCCGCCACCACCATCGAGGCCTGCCGTTCGGCGGCCACTCGACGGATGATCTCCGCATAGCGGTCGGCGGCCGCCAGCCGCAATGCCTCGTGGTCGGCAACCCAGACCGGCCCGTAGCGGCGAAGCTGCTCGGCCAGGCTTCCGACCTGGTGGCCCATCAGCAGGATCTCCGGTTCGGCGTCTTTCAATGCACGAGCAAAGCCGACGGCCGAAAGGGTCACTCCCTTCAGGGCGCCCTGATCATGTTCCGCAACAACGAGAATGCGCATCAGATGACCTTTAATTCATGACCGTTAGTTCTCAGATAACCTTTAGTTCCTTGAGTCGCTGAACCAAATCGTCGACATCACGAAGGCGGGTGCCTGCCCGGGAAGAGGTGGGAATCGTCACCCCCAATAGCTTGACGCGGGGCTGGAGGGCCACTCCCAGGGCCTCCAGGGACAGCACTTCCAGCGGTTTCTTGCGGGCGCGGACAATGCCCGGCAAAGAAACGTAGCGGGGCTCATTGAGCCGCAGATCGGTGGTGATCACCGCCGGCAGAGCGATCCGCACCCGTTCGATGCCGGAGTCGGTTTCCCGATTGACCTCGGCGTGGCCGTCGACGAACTCGATCTTGGAGGCGAAGGTCGCCTGGGGCCAGTTGAGCCGTGCAGCCAGGAATTGGCCAACCTGGTTCGAGTCGTCATCGACCGCCTGCTTGCCCATCAGCACCAGCCCGGGCTGCTCCCGGGCCACCACCGCCTGGACGATGGCGGCCACATTCCAGGGGTCGGCGGCCGCCGGGGTGTCCACGCGGATGCCGCGGTCGGCGCCCATCGCCAAAGCCGTGCGGAGTTGCTCCTCGCACTCGGCCGCCCCGATGGACAGCACCACGATCTCGCCGGCCTCGGAGGACCGCTCGCGGATCCGCAGGGCCTCTTCGACGGCGATGGCGTCGAAGGGGTTGACCACGCACGGCAGCCCGCTGAGGTCCAACTGCCGACCGTCGGCGGTGAGCTTGATCTTTTGATCCGGATCGGGGACGCGTTTAACGGTAACAAGAATCTTCACGACAAATCCTCACAAAGTCCTCACAGCCTTTCAAAGATGCCGGCCCCGCCCATGCCGCCGCCCACGCACATGGTCACCATGCCGTAGCGGCCTTTGCGGCGGCGGAGCTCGTAGAGCAGGGTGGCGGTGAGCTTGGAACCGGTGGCCCCCAAGGGGTGCCCCAAGGCTACCGCGCCGCCGTTGACGTTCAGCCGATCGCGCGGCAGGCCGCAGTCGTGGACCACCGCCAGCGCCTGCACGGCAAAGGCCTCGTTCAGTTCAATGAGATCGAGGTCTTCGACTTTCAGGCCGACCCGCTTGAGCACTTTGGGGATGGCTTTGGTGGGACCGATGCCCATCACCTCCGGCGGCACGCCGGCGGCGGCATAGCCTACGAAGCGGCCCAGCGGGGTCAGGCCGAGCTGTTTGGTCATTTCCTCCGACATGACCACCACGGCCGCCGCCCCGTCGCTCATTTGCGACGAGTTGCCCGGTGTGACCGAGCCTTTGACGCGGAAAGAGGGCTTGAGGGCCGCCAGGGCCTCCCGCGAGGTCTCGCGGCGGGGACACTCATCGGCGGTGAACAGCGTCTCCTTCTGTTCCCGTTTACCATTTCCGTTGAGCGAGACGATGCGGACCGGCACGGGGACGGTCTCCTCGGCGAAGCGGCCGGCGTCGAGGGCCGCCAGGGCCTTCTGATGGCTCTCGAAGGAGAAGGCGTCTTGCTCTTCGCGCGAAATATGATACTGGTCGGCGAGGTTCTCGGCCGTCAACCCCATGTTCAGGTAGACGTCCGGGTACTCCTCCATGAGTTGCGGGTTGGGCAGCGGCGATTTCCCGCCCATCGGCACCAGCGACATGGTCTCCGCTCCGCCGGCCACCACCACGTCGGCCATCCCAGCTTGGATCCGGTTGGCCGCAATGGCGATGGTTTCCAGGCCCGAGGCACAGTAGCGGTTGACGGTCATGGCCGGCACCGAGTAGGGGAGGCCCGCCCGGAGCATGGCGATGCGGGCAACGTTCATGCCCTGGGGGCCCTCGGGCATGGCGCAGCCGAGGATCACGTCGTCGATCTGTTCGGCTTGCAGGCCGGGGACGCGGGCGATGGCCTCGCGGAGCACCACCGCGCCAAGGTCGTCAGGCCGCGTGTTTCGCAAGGTCCCGCGAACCGCCCTGCCGACCGGGGTGCGAACGGCCGAAACAATGAAAGCTTCTCTCATGATTTCTCCTCATCCAAATCAATTGCGGAGCGGTTTGCCCGTCTTGAGGGTGTGTTGAATACGTGCAATCGTCTTCGGCTCTCCACAGAGCGAGAGGAAGGCCTCCCGCTCGAGGTCGAGGACGTATTGTTCGCTGACGCGTTGGAAGCCGCTTAGGTCTCCGCCGGTGAAGATCGCGCCAAGCTTCAAGCCGATCAGCTTGTCGTGCTCGGAGATGTAGCCGGCCTTGTGCATCATGTGCAGTTGCAGGCGGAGGGCCGAGAGGCCGGCGATGCCCACCGCCGGAAGATCGCTGCGGGGCTGAGGGGCCACGTAGCCTTGGGCGGCCAGTTCGAGCACCTTGGCCTTGGCGGCGTCGAGGCGGCGGTCGCCTTGCACCAGGATGGTGGTTTCCGACGGCCGGAAGTATCCGTAGCGGACGGCCTCGAGGGCGCTGGTGCCCACCTTGGCGAAGCCCACGGTCTCAAAGGCCCGCGCCAGCGCCGGCAGGTAATCGCTCACGTCGTTGGACTTGATGCCTTCGGTGGAGCGGATGAGCATCTCCTTGGTGCCGCCGCCTCCGGGGATCAGTCCCACGCCGACCTCGGGCAGGCCGGCGTAGGTCTCGGCCGCCAGCACCACGTGGCCGGCCTTCATCGACATTTCGCAGCCGCCGCCCAGGCAATAGCCGTGGCAAGCGGCCACCACCGGCTTTTCAAACGCCCGCAGCGACATGTTCACGTTCTGGAACTCGCGGATCATCAGGTCCACTTCGTCCCATTCCTCGTTCTGAATCTGCGTCAACATCAGCATCAGGTTGGCGCCGGCCGAGAAATGCTCGGCCTGGTTGCCGATCACCAGGCCCTCGAACCGCTTGCGGACGATGTCCAGCGACTCGCGGATCATATTCACCTGGTCGCCGCCGATGGCGTTCATCTTGGAGTGGAACTCCACGCAAGCCACCCCGTCGCCCAGGTCGATCAGACTCGCCCCGTGGTTGGAATGTACCACCCTGCCGTCCCGGCGGAGCAGCTTGAGGTTGATCTTTCCGGGCGGGGGCGGCACGGGCAGGGCGGCCCGTTTGCCGAGGTCGAAATACAGCGGCTGCGAGTCGTGCATTTCGTAGAACAACTTCTTCCCGGCGGAGAGCAACTCGGCCAGCAGCTTGGGCACCGGCCTCGCTTCCTTTTCCAGCCGCTTGGCCACATACTGCGGCCCCAAGGCGTCGCAGATTTCAAAGGGTCCCAACTCCCAGTTGTATCCCCAGCGCATGCCGCGGTCGACGGTCACGATGTCGTCGGCGATTTCGGGGATGCGGTCGGCGGAATACACGATGGTGGCGCTCACGTGTTTCCAAGCGAACTGGCCGGCACGGTCGGGGGCTTCCACCAGGGCCTTGATCCGTTGGCCCGGATCGGCGATGGCGGCGGCGCTGTCCAACGACGGGAAGGCCGCCTTCTGCCGCGGGCGGTGCTCCATGGTTTTCAGATCGAGGGTGAGCACTTCGCTTCCCTGCGGGCCTTCCACCTTGGCGTAGAACCCCCGCTCGCTCTTTTTGCCGTGCCAACCCCGCCGGGCCATCTCCTGGAGGAACTCCGGCACCTTGAGGCGGTCGCGAGCCGGGTCGTGGACCAAGGCGGCGGACATGTTCGCACCCATTTGAACCATCAGATCGACGCCCACCAGGTCGCACAGCCGGAAGGTGGCCGTCCGCGGCCGACCCATGGCCGGCCCGGTGATCGCGTCCACTTCGTCGATCGTGTAGCCGTCTTCGAGCATCAGCCAGATGGCGTCCTGGATGGCGAAGCAGCCGATGCGGTTGGCCACGAAGCCGGGGGTGTCCTTGCAGCGGATGGCCCCCTTGCCCAACACCGACTCGGCAAAGCGCCCGAACCCCTCGATCAGGGTTGGATCGCTGTCGGCGGTGGGAATCAGTTCCAACAGGCGGAGGTAGCGGGGAGGATTGAAAAAGTGCGTGCCGAAAAAGCGGCGGCGGTCGCTAGGGCGTGAGCCCTCGCCGATCAGGTGCAAAGGAATGCCGGAGGTGTTGCTGGTAACAATCGCCTCGGCCGGGACCACGGCTTCGATCCGGCGGTGCAACTTCTGCTTGACCTCCAGTCGTTCCACCACCGCTTCGATGACCCAATCCACGTCGGCTAGCAGGTCGAGGTTGTCGTCGAGGTTGCCCAGCCGCACGCCGGCGGCCAAATCCGACGCATAAAGCGGCGAGGGCTTCAGTTTCACCGCCCGATTGAACAGCGTGTTGGTGATGCGGTTGCGGACCTTGGGGTCCGCCAAGCTGAGCCCCGCCTTGGCTTCTTCCGGCGTCAACTCCTGCGGAGCGATGTCCAGCAGCCGAACGGGAATTCCGACGTTGGCCAAGTGACATGCGATCTGGGCGCCCATGACTCCGGCTCCCACCACGGCGGCTTTTCGGACTGTGAGCACAACCCTCTCCTTTCTCAGTCATCCCCCGATGTTAAGCATTATCCAATGAACACTGCACTGTCCTTCTGAGCATCGCCAGGGACCTTCCACGAATTCTTGGCAAGATCCTTCGCTGCGCCCAGGATGACTTCGAGCCTTAGACCTTCTCCTCGCCCTTCCCCTCTCGCAAGAGCCGACGGAGCACTTTGCCGGCGGCGGTCTTGGGCAAGGACTGGCAGACCTCCAGACTACGAAAGACCTTATAGGGCGCCAGCCGTTGCCGGGCGAACGCCCGCAACTCCTCTTCACTGACTGCCTCACCGTTTCGCGGCACCACGAAGGCCTTGACGCTTTCCCCGCGGTACTCGTCGGGCACGCCGATCACCGCCGCTTCTTCCACGTTGGGGTGGGTCAGCAGCACCTCTTCGACCTCGCGCGGATAGACGTTGAAGCCGCCGACGAGAATCATTTCCTTTTGCCGGCCGACAATGTAGAAGAAACCATCGGCGTCGACGCGGGCTACGTCGCCGGTGTACAGCCAGCCGTCGCGGAGCACCAGGGCGGTTTCGGCCGGGGCCTGCCAATAGCCTTGCATCACCTGCGGACCGCGGATTGCCAGGACCCCGGCTTCGCCGACCGGCACCTCCCGATCGGGATCGGCAATATCCACGATCTTGCAATCGGTATTGGGCACCGGCAGTCCGATGCTGCCCAGCTTCCGCGGACCGCACAGAGGATTGATGTGCGTTACCGGCGATGCCTCGCTGAGGCCATATCCTTCGACCAGGCTTCCGCCGGTCATGGCTTCGAAACGCTGCTGTACCTGGGGCGGCAGCGGGGCCGCCCCGCTGAGGCAGGCTTTGACGCTGCTGAAATCCGCCTTGGCCTTCTCCGCCGCCCGGATGATCGCCACGTACATGGTGGGAACGCCGTGGAACATGTTGGGCCGGTATTTCTGGATCGCCCGGACCACCTTGTCGGCGTCGAACCGCACCATGCACACCACCGTCGCCCCCATCGTCACCGCCGAGAGCACCACGGTGGTCAGGGCATAGATGTGGAAAAACGGCGTCACCCCCAGATAGACCCCGGTGCCGGTGGAACTCTGAGCCATCCAGGCGGTCACCTGTGCGCAATTGGCGACCAGGTTGCGATGGCTGAGCATGGCCCCTTTCGAGACGCCGGTGGTTCCGCCCGTATATTGCAGGACGGCCAGATCGGTCGGGCTCACCGGGACCGGGGCTTCGATCGGCCGGGCCGGCTTCATCAACGCCCTCCAGCGGTGAAAGCGGTGGTCGGCGATCGGCAAGTCGTCGGCACGAACCGCTTTGACGAAGCGGAGTAACCAGCGATCCGGCAAGGGGAGCATTCTCCGCAGCGAGGTGAGGATCACGTGCCGCAGGCCCACCGCGTCGGCCAGCTTGGCGATCATCGGCCCCAGCCGCCCCAGCGCGATGGCTACTTTGGCCCCCGAATTCTTCAGTTGCATTTCGGCTTCCCGCGCCGTGTAGATCGGGCTGGTGGGCACTGCGATCCCGCCGGCCAGCAGGATGCCAAAAAAGGCGATGGTGAACTGCGGGCAGTTGGGGAGCATGATGGCCACCCGATCGCCTTGTTCCACGCCCAGGCCGCGAAGAATCGCCGCCAGCCGCCGTGCCTTCTCGTACAACTCCCGGTAGAGCAACCGCCGCCGTCCGTAAATGATGGCCGTATGATCGGGCCAGCGCTCGCAGGCCTGAATGAGAAGTTGCGGAACGCCGATCTCCGGCACTTCGATGCTGCGGGGAACGCCGGCGTCATAATGCGCCAGCCAAGGGCGGTTCACGTGCGGTGTACTTACCTCGACCATAGCAACGCTCACTGCCGGCAAGACCTTCGAGGAATCACCCATGAGCATCGGCTACGGGCAAGTCTCGACGTCGACGTCTTCCGCGTGCCCGCGCCGCATAGCATCAAGGCCAGCCAGTTGCTCGGACGAGGCGCTGCCAACGCTGCCCCGCATACCCGCCTCAGGTCATTCGTGGGTCGAAGCGAACCCCGCGTGACCCGAAACGGATTCACCACCGACGCGCGCCAATCAGAGCAATGGCACCAAGCCGATTGTAGACCGGCCGGCTGAGAAACGCAATCACCCCGGCCCACAAATTGCAGGTTTTCCCCTTTTCGGTGGGTCTTGCCTTGGCTGGGGTGCGCCCTAAACAATTCAATAGTGGTCCGGTGCAGTGGCCGGATCCGGCTGGGAACGGCTGGATCTCGATGTATGCTGGATTTGGCGTTTGCCCCGCCGGGCCGTTTGAGCTCGAAAAAGACCGACTTCGTTCGCGGCGGTCAGCCGCGGGAGGAGGTGAATATTTATGCGTGGCGCAAGCTTAACCGTGGCGCTGCTGGGACTTCTGTGGGCCGGTTCCGTGCCCGCTCTTGCTCAAGAGCGGACCGCGAATCCGGTGGCGACTCCCCATGTGGCGGCCGCAGTCACGCCCACGACCGTGACGCCTGTTCGGTGGTATTACGGCTACGGGCCGGGCTGGTACGGCTGGTACCGCGGCCCACGATACTATTATCCGTATTACGGATACGTGGGGCCGCATTACTACGGGTATGCCCCGTATGCGGGGTACTATGGTACGTACTACAGTCCATACTACGGCTTCAGTTACTGGGGACCACGAAGGTCGTTTTACTTTGGCTACTGAGTGCGGCTGAGAAAGGCCGCCTGAAGCCGAGTGAAGGGGATCGCTGCAAACGATCCCAAGAACCCGCCTTGGCGTGCTGCTGGCAAAGCGGACCGCCAAGGCGATTTTGTTGGCTCAAAGTCACCCTGTGGCAGTGTCACCCGGGGGCGGTGGGCCTATTTTGGCCGCACAATGCAGGCTGAATGCCTGGAAGGGCCGTTTGTCTCCGAGGGCGGCGCCTAATCAGCCACCCTGGCGGCGCTAATCAAGTCGATGAATTCCTGATTCGACTTGAACTTCGCCAGCTTGGCGGTCAGTTGCTCCATAGCATCGACGGGGTGCATGGTCGAGAGCGTCCGCCGCAGCATGGTGACCGCCCGCAGCGTTTCCGGCGATAGCAGTTTCTCTTCGCGGCGGGTGCCCGACTGGCTGATGTCGATGGCCGGCCAGACGCGGCGGTCGGCCAGCTTGCGGTCCAGCACCAGCTCCATGTTGCCGGTTCCCTTGAACTCCTGGAAGATCAGTTCGTCCATGCGGCTGCCGGTGTCGATCAAGGCCGTGCCCACGATGGTCAACGAACCGCCTTCCTCGAAGAGCCGGGCGGTGGCAAACAGTTTCTTGGGGATGTCCATGGCCTTGATGTCCACCCCGCCGCTCATGGTGCGGCCGGTATTGCCGACCCACTTGTTGAAGGCCCGCGCCAGGCGGGTGATCGAGTCCATCAGCATGACCACGTCTTTGCCCATCTCGGCCAGGCGCTTGCAGCGCTCGACCACCAGTTGCGAGAGCCGGACGTGGCTTTCGATGTCGCGGTCGAGGCTGCTGGCCACCACCTCGCCTTGGACGGCCCGTTTCATGTCGGTGACTTCCTCGGGCCGCTCGTCGATCAGCAACACAATCAGCTTGACATCGGGATAGTTGGTAGAGATGCCCAGGCTGATGTGCTGCAACAGGATGGTCTTTCCCGTACGCGGCGGGGCGACGATCAGCGCCCGTTGTCCTTTGCCCAATGGGGTGAGCAGGTCCATGACGCGGGTGGTCAGCGGCTCGGCGCCGACCTCCAGCTTCAACCAATATTCAGGATTGATGGGCGTCAGCTCGTCGAAGGTCTTGACGTTCTTATAATCGTCGGGAGCCATGCCGTCGACGTCGGTGATTTCCCGCAGCCGCGGTCCCTGCTGGCGACGGCCAGGCTGGACCATGCCGTGGATCAGCAAACCCTCACGGAGCCGATATTTCTCGATCATGCTGCCAGGCACGAAGGGGTCGGTCAACTCGCGGGTGTAGTTGTTGTCCGAACTGCGGAGAAAACCGTAGCCGTTGGGATGCAACTCCAACACGCCGCCACCCGGCTCCACCGGTCCCGGCTCGCCGTTCTCGGCAGTCTCCACACCGCGATTGTCGCCCTCGAGGGCGGCCGAGGGCTCACGATACGGCCGTGACCCGTAACGATAGTTGTTTCCGCCGCGGGGGTGGGGACCAAGGCTCCCGTTACGATCGCGAAGCCGGCCCTTTTTCCTTTTGCCCATATACATCTACCTAGTACCTGATAAAGACTTGCCCAATAGTTCAGAAGCATCCCGGCTGCGCAGCGGCCACCGCTGAGGATGATCGCCTCCCAAAACCGGTTCCCAAGCTAAAGATCGGATGCCCTTCCTGGGCGCCGAGCCCTTGATGTCAAGAAGTCAATCTCGTGCAGCGACGGTCTCCGCGCGCCGGCCGAGCAGACAGCTAACAACGACCACGCCAGAAGTCCCTAACCGCGGCCCTAAAAGAAATCTGCCTGCCAAATGCGGGGCGCTTTTGCTAGCCCTGTTAACCCATCGGCACCGACCACTTATCGATCGGCAGCAGAAGACTTCAGGTCGAGAGGCATCTTTTGAGGCTTCTCACGGAGGAGCTTTTCTGCTCCGCGAGCCAACCCTGCGATCCCCACGGCGGGCCGAAACCGCCCACCTGCCACACAGAACTCAGACTTCGACTATCTTAACAGGGCCGCGTACGCTGTCAAGCCGCACGTGCCCATCTCGTGCCACCCTCCGCACAGATCCAGGTGCTCGCGCCGATCTCCGCCTTAAGGGCAAAATATCATCTCGCCCAAGCACATTGCTTCGGGTGATCGTAGATGGTGCCCGCCTTGGGCGCCGACCGACCGTTCACCCGGCATCAGCCGGAAGGCCAACAAAATATCATACACCTTGGCTTTCTGCAAAACAAGGCGACTATGCATCTTTCGCCGCGAGAGGCCGCGAGAGCAGGGCGCATGCGCGTTAGAAACCGCGCAACCGACAAATTTTGACACGATTCGCGCCGCTCGGCTTCCGATAAATAGACCAATGGCCTTGTGTCGGTGCCCCGGATAGTGCGCTAGGATGCATAAAATGCGCAAAATGCACATTTTACTGGTGGCGGGGGCGTTCTTGATGGCCCTCGGTTCGCAAGGATTCTCACAGCAACCGATCCGCTGG
Source organism: Planctomycetota bacterium (assembly GCA_021784975.1). GTDB lineage: Bacteria > Planctomycetota > Planctomycetia > Pirellulales > Thermoguttaceae > JAJYGU01. The sequence goes on along the minus strand of JAJYGU010000502.1, from coordinate 11,007 downwards.
GAGGCCAGCCTGGAGAACGCCCAACGCCTGGCCACGCAGACCAATCGGCTTGTGTTGATCGAGTTTTGGACCACTTGGTGCGTGGTGTGCCGCCGCATGGACGCCGAGGTGTATAGCCAGCCCAGTGTGGCCGCCGAGATCGCGACCGACTACGTGCCGGTGAAAATCAACGCTGAATACTTTCCCGCCACCGCCAACCGATTCGGGGTCTCGGCGGTACCGACCGTGGTCATTCTCACCCCAAACGGGCAAGTGCTCGAGGTCATTCGCGGCGGTCTGCCTGCGTCTCAGTACCTCGCCCGCTTGACTCAGGTGGCTGCCAATGCGAGACCGCGTCGCAACCCGGTGTACGCCCAAGTGCCGGCCGAAAGAGCCCCGCCGGCAAACGTTTCGAATGGCAATTTGTCGGCGGCCCGAGTGCCCGCCGGAAACCTATTTCCGGCAGCCACCCCGGCGAGACCCGGGCAGGCCGGGCTGACCCAACCGCCCGCTACTGCGGCGGCCACCGTTTCGATGCAGACCGCGTCCCGGTCGATCAGCAACTCGCCGTCGTTGCCAACCGCCGGACTGGGCGGCGACCGTTATTCCCAGTATTTCAGCCAGAACCGGCTACAGACCGGGTCCGCGGGCTCGGCGCAACCGGGTGGCATGGCAGCCTCCGGCATCGCGGCGCCGACTGGGGTGCCGGCCGGAGCGGCGCCTGCCTCGACGGCTCCCTTCATGCCGCCTCCGACATCTTCTTCGCCGTCGGCGGCCACAGTGGCCGCATCGCCTCCGTCGGCGCCGCCGATCACCGCGTCCCTCCCACGCCCTCAGCCGCCCGCGATGGCCGCACGATCGCCGCTTCCACCGCCATCGGACGAGAAGCCATCCCCAGCGGCCACCGGAAACGCCCCCCTGTGTCTGGATGGTTTCTGCCCGGTAACCCTTTGTGAACGTCAACAGTGGGTCCAGGGAGATCGGCGCTACGGGGCGGTGCACCGGGGCCGCACCTATCTGTTTACCGGCCCGGACGAACAGCGCCGCTTTTTGTCGAATCCGGACCAGTACGCCCCGGTCATTTCCGGCAACGACGTGGTGTTGGCGATGGATCAGCGTCAGGCAGTGCCCGGCATGCGCGAGCACGGCGTCTACTATGGCAACCACGTCTATCTGTTTGCCAGCGAGGCCTCGTTGGAGAAGTTCAGTAAGGCCCCCGCCGCCTATGCCAACTACGCCGCGGGACTGCTGCACGCCAGCCGCTGATTGCTCCTGGGGGCGGTGGCGCGCCCCTGGGGCGCCGCGTCAGAATACGCTGACAATCTTTGTAATCCAGAAATCCGAAATCCCAAGCTCCAAGTCCCAAACAAGCTCAAATCTCTGAATTCCAAGGGCCGCAAACCGCGGCTTCCGTTGAGCTTTCGAGATCGAGCTTTCGATCGGTCTGGGATTTGGGGTTCGTCGCCTCGGATTTGCGATTGAAAGCTGGACCAACTCATTTGTCCGCGGTCGGGTGGGAGGGCATTGAAAAATGCGGCCGGAAGATCGAAAATTGCCGAAATGAGCCGGCTCCCGGCCCGAAGAATTGATCCCGCTATTTCTTTCCCAGTCCGCCTCCCTGCTGTTGCAAGCCTGCCCACGAAAGTTGCGAGCCTCTCCATGAAAGCGCAATTGATCCGTTTCGGGATGTTGCTGACCGCACTGACGTTGCTAGTATTCGGTGCCCGCATCCTTCGGGCCGCGGAAGGCGGCACTCGCTACGAGGTCGAGGTCCGCCCGGATGTCAAGGTACCGATGCGGGACGGCGTGCTGCTCTCGGCCAACGTCTTCCTGCCCAAGGCCGAGGGGCGTTTTCCGGTGCTCCTGCAGCGCTCGCCGTATGGCAAGGGCGACCGGCACAATGGCGAGGGCATCGCTTGTGCCCGCCGCGGCTGCGTCTTCGTAAGCCAGGATTGTCGAGGCCGAGGAGGCTCAGGCGGGGTCTGGGAGCCTTTTGCCAACGAAAGGGCCGACGGGAGGGACACACAGGCCTGGATCCTAAAGCAGCCCTGGTGCAACGGCCGGCTGGGCACGGTCGGCGGTTCCTACGTCGGCTATACCCAGTGGATCGCCACGCCGAACGCCGACGAAGACTTCAAGGCCACTTTTTCCTATGTCCCGCTGATCGACTGCTATGGCGATGCGGCGTACACCGGCGGGGCCTTCAACCTTTCTCTCTTGATGGGCTGGGGGAGCATCGTCTCCTACCCGCTTGACACCAAGAACCCGCTTGCCGGCTGGAACGCAAGCCGATGGCGCACGGCCTTTTGGACCTTGCCGCTTTGCCAGTGGGACCGGGCCCTCGATCACAGAGTGCAGTACCTGCGCGATTGGATTGCCCATCCGTGCTTTGACCAGTACTGGGCCGCCCGCGGCATCCGCGGTCGCTGGCAGGATGTCACCGTTCCCAATTTTGTGGTCGGCGGCTGGTACGACATCTTTGCCAGCAGCGTCTTCGAGCATATTGGGGCGGTGCGGGCCATGTCGCGATCGCCGGTGGCGCGGGCACATCAGCACCTCTTGGTGGGCCCGTGGACTCACGGCGCGGGCGAGAGCTCGAAGGTCGGCGATCTGGATTTCGGGCCGCTGGCCACGGCAAAGGCGGCCCACCTGGCCCAGATGAGCAACCGCTGGTTTGAACATTGGCTGAACGGGAAGGAAAACGACGTGGAGAGCTGGCCGGCCTACCGGATTTTCGTGATGGGGCGGAATCAATGGCGCGACGAGGCCCAGTGGCCGCCCAAGCGGGCCCGCTATAGTTCCTGGTACTTCCACAGCCAGGGCCGCGCCAACACCCTTTCCGGAGACGGGCGGCTCAGCACCGCCAGCCCCGGCGGGGAGCCCCGCGATACGTTTGTCTACGACCCGGCCGATCCGGTGCCGACCCTGGGGGGATGCAATCTGATGGGCTGCCCAGCCGGCCCCCGCGACCAGACGCCTGCCGAGAAACGCAGCGATGTCCTGGTTTTCACCAGCGCCCCCCTGCCGAAAGATGTCGAAGCTACCGGCCCGGTCAAGGTGGTGCTCTATGCGGCCAGCAGCGCGGTGGATACCGATTGGACGGCGAAACTGGTGGACGTGGACCGGCAGGGGCGCCCCTACAACCTGTGCGACGGCATTCTCCGCGCCCGCCACCGTGAGTCACCCCAGACGACCAGTTTTCTGCAGCCCGCGCGGACTTATCGCTACGAGATTAACGTGGGAGTGACCAGCAACGTGTTTTTGGCCGGACACCGGATCCGGGTAGAAATTTCCAGCAGCAATTTCCCGCGTTTCGACCGCAATCTCAACACGGCCGATGCCTGGGGGACCGCCACCACTCCCGTCAAGGCGACGCAGTGCATTTACCACAACCGGCAATCCCCCTCGTCTCTGGTGTTGCCGGTGATTCCATGAAACGGAGGATCGCCGATGTTCCAACACTGCATCCGCTGTGCAAGTTTGCCGCGGAGCATCTTGCTTCCCAGCCTGCGCGTTCTTATGGTCGCGTTTTTCACACTCGGGCTCACTTTCGGCCGCTTGGCCGCTGCGCCCGCAGTCGTCGCCGAGGAGAGTAACTGGCCCACTCCGCCGTTGACCGTCCGAGCCGGCACCTTCCGCGATGCCCACGGACGCCAAGTCATCCTTAGCGGCATCAACCTGGTCGATAAGTCGGTCGCCCACGGCTTTACGGCCGTCAAGGGCCCGGCGGTTTTTGGCCAGTTTCGCGGCTGGGGCTTCAACTGTGTCCGGCTGGGAATCGTCTGGGCGGGCGTCGAGCCGCAGCCCGGCAAATTCGACGAAGCGTACTTGAGGCAGGTAGATCGGGCCATCGACTGGGCCGCCCGGCACGGCATCTATGTCATCCTCGACATGCACCAGGACCTGTACTCGATGAAATACAGCGACGGCGCCCCGGCCTGGGCCACCCTGGACGAAGGCAAGCCCCATGCCACCGGGGCCATCTGGAGCGACGCCTACCTGATGAGCCCCGCCGTGCAGACGGCCTTTGACAATTTCTGGGCCAACAAACCGGCCGCCGACGGCAAAGGCTTGCAGGACCATTATGCGGCCATGTGGAGGCACCTCGCCCAGCGTTATGCCAACCGGACCGGTGTGATCGGCTACGATCTGATGAACGAGCCGTTTCCGGGATCGCCGGCCAAGGAGTTTCTGGTCACGATCTTGACGGAGTTCGCCAAGGTCCTTGCCCAACGGACGGGAGGCGCCCCTCCGTCACCCGAGGAACTGCTGAAAACTTGGGCCGACGAAGCCTCGCGGCTGAAGGCCCTCAAGAGCCTGGCGTCGGCGGCGAATTATGCGCGGGTGATTGACTCGATCCATGAGGCGAACCAAGCCTTCGAAGCCGGCAGCTTGCAGCCCATGTACCGGCGGGTGGCCGACGCCATCCGCGAAGTCGACCGGCGGCACGTGATCTTCTTGGAGCACAGCTACTTTTGCAATACCGGGGTGACGAGCGCCATCCGTCCGGTGCTGACCAGGGTCGGAACGCCCGATCCCCAGGTGGCCTACGCCGCCCACGGCTACGACCTGGTCACCGACACCAAGGGCATCGCGGGGGCCAGCAACGAGCGGGTCCAGTTGATCTTCTCGCGGATTTATGAGACCGGCCGGCGGACGGGAATGCCGGTGGTGCTGGACGAGTGGGGCGCCTACGGCGGCTCGGACCCGGCCCTGGTGGCCCCCGCCCGCCAGGCGGTCGCCCTGATTGAGAAGTTCCGGATGGGCAACACTTACTGGCACTACGGAGAGCGGATGGACCAGTGTCCTTTTTTCCGCGAGGCCATTCTCAGGCCCTATCCGGTGTGCATTTCCGGCGATCTGAAGGAATATCATTTCGACCACGCCCAACAGAAGTTGGAGGTCGCCTGGCAGGAGTCGTCGTGCGACGGATTTCCCAGCGTGGTTGTGCTGCCGGACGTTGGGCGGGTCAAGCCGCAGGGGATCGTGCTCGATCCGAAACCGGGCCAGCCGCCGAAGTTGCTGAAGTCGTCGCATGCGCGGGTCGGCTACCTGCTTATCTACCCAGAGGCAGCCGCCTCGGGCCGCAAGCTCACAGTTACCTTAGCGGCCGTCCAGCAACAACTTCCACTTTCGCCAAGGGGACAGTCCCATTTTCGTCGGACGAAAATTGGGACAGTCCCCAACTTGTTTTTGGACGGCCGCTTAGCGCCCGTGAGAGAATAACTTGGTGCATCTTCCAGGGTGGCACGCCCTGCAAGGGCGTGGCAGGGAGGGAAAACCTGGCCAGATGTCCACCGCGCGGTTTCAGGGCGTGCCACCCGACCGGCGCTTCGTGTGCCTGACATAAGTGTGGTATGCTGGGAGTTATGGTAAGTCGCAAGGGTTCCCGTCGACGGACGAAAGCTCCCGCATTCGAGGCCGTCGCGCAGCAGACGTCGTTGACTAACGCTCGATCCTGGGCGGCGTTCTTCGGCGGCCGGCCCTCCGTTTTCGCGGCGGCTTGGCGGACCACGTTGCTGGCAGGCAGTCTGATTGTGCTGGCCACCGTCGCGGTCTACAGCAATACCTTTCAGGCCCCCTTCATCTTTGACGACGAGGCTTCCATTTTAGAAAACCCCACCATCCGCAGGCTCTGGCCGATCGGGCCGGTGCTCTGCCCGCCCGCCCATGGCGAGGCCGTGCAGCGGCGGCCGGTGGTCAACCTCTCGCTGGCGATCAACTATGCCATCAGCGGCACGTCCCCGTGGAGCTACCACGCGCTGAATTTGTTTGCCCACCTTCTAGCGGCGCTGCTGCTGTTCGGCATCGTGCGGCGGACGCTGTCGCTGCCAAACTTCCGAAAAGGCTGTGGTCGCGCGGCGACCCCTTTGGGGCTGGCGGTGGCCCTGCTCTGGGCAGTCCATCCCCTGCTGACCGAGGCAGTGACCTATGTCGTGCAGCGGACCGAGGTCCTGGCGGGACTGTTCTATCTGCTCACGCTGTACTGCCTGATCCGCGGCGCGGAGTCGCAGAAGGGGACCGTCCCATTTTTGCGGCCTCCTGCCGCAAGAATCGGGACAGTCCCCGGGCTGTGGTACGCCGCCGCGGTTGCGGCCTGCGGCTTGGCCATGGGTAGCAAGGAGACAGCGATCTCTGCACCGCTGGTAGGGCTGTTGTATGACCGGGTGTTTCTGAGCCCCTCGTGGCGCGAGTTGTTTCGCCGTCGCTGGGGGTTGTATCTCGGCCTGGCGGCGACCTGGGCCGTGGTCCTCATTATGCTTCCGCGGGGCTACGAGGGGGTTGCGGTGTTCGCGGTGCCGAAGAATCCCGCGACGATGCGACTGCTCGGCGAGGGTTGCCACAACTACCGCGCGCTCGATTACGCGCTAGCCCAGTTCGGCGTGATCGACCACTATTTGCGGTTAAGTTGTTGGCCCCATCCGCTGGTGGTCGATTACGGTCTCTACACCCCGCAGACCGCCTGGCAAATCGTTCCCTACGCGCTGCTGATTGGTGGTCTGCTGGCGGCGACGCTGGCGGCATTTCGTTATCAGCCTTGGCTGGGCTTCTTGGGGGTGTGGTTCTTTGCCATCTTGGCGCCGAGTTCCAGCGTAGTGCCGTTGTTTCAGCAAATCGCGGCCGAGAAGCGCATGTATCTGCCGCTGGCGGCGGTGGTGGCCGGCGTAGTGCTGGGCGGATATGTTGGCGGCCGGCGGCTGGTGGCCGGCGGCCTGATCTCGCCCCCCGCGGCCCGCCTGACCGCCATCTGCCTGGTGACGCTCGCCGGCCTAGTCCTGGCAGCGCTCACCTTCCATCGCAATGCGGCTTACCACACGGTGGTGTCAATCTGGGCGGATGCAGTCGCCAGGATGCCGGAGAACGCCCGGGCCCACAACAACTTCGGTCTTGGATGGGTGAATCTGGGACGGCTGGACGAGGCGATCGCTCAGTACCACAAGGCCCTGGAACTGGCGCCCGACTACGAGATTGCCCACAACAACCTCGGCGTTGCCCTTGCCAAGCGCGGCGAGCCGGAACAGGCGATGGAAGAGTTCCGAAAAGCCCTGGCACTCTTGCCCGATTATGCCATGGCCCACAACAACCTGGGCAACACGTTGGCCAAGCTGCATCGAACCCACGAGGCCGTCAATGAGTTTCACGCGGCCTTGGAGCTCAATCCCCAGTATGCCGAGGCGCACTCCGACCTGGCGATGGCCTTACTGGAGCTTGGAAAACCTGCGGAAGCGGTGGCGGAGTATCAGAAAGCCGTGGAAATCAAGCCGGATTGGATCGGGGCCCGTTACAACCTTGCCGTCACCCTGGCCAGACTGGGGAGACGGGACGATGCCATTGCGCAATATGAAAAAACGCTGAAACTCAAACCCGATTCCATTGAGGCCCGCAGCAATCTGGCCAATCTCCTGCTAGAGGCCGGCCGGACAAGCGATGCCGTGCTCCAGTTCCAAAAGGTGCTGGAGTTCAAGCCCGAGTTGGCCGAGGCCCGCTATGGCCTCGGGGCGGCCCTGGCCGACGCCGGCCGGCTCGACGAGGCCATTGCGAGTTATCGGGCTGCGGTGGGCCTCAAGCCGGACTATGCCGACGCCTACTATAACCTGGCAGCCGCGCTGGCTGCCAAGGGCAGGTTTCGGCAGGCCGCCGGCGCTTACCGCAAAGTGATCCAGATCGAGCCCAACTCCGCCGATGCCTGCAACAACCTGGCCCGGCTGCTGGCCGAGTGTCCGGCGGCCTCGGTCCGCAACGCTGCCGAAGCGGTAGCCCTGGCCAGTCGGGCGGTACAGCTCTCGGCCGGCCTCGAGCCGAAGTTCCTCGATACGCTGGCCGCAGTCAATGCCGACGCCGGCCGATTCTCCGAGGCGGTGCGGGCTGCCCAACAGGCCCTCAAGCTTGCGGTGCGTCAAGGCAGGCCGGCGACGGCCGAGGCCATTCGGGCCGAGTTGCGGCTCTACCAAGCCGGAACTCCACTTCGGCAGTCGCCCCACTCGCCCGCAAAGAAGTGATAACCGTTCACGGCGCAACTGTCATTCTGAGCGGAGCGAAGAATCTGGGCCGCTGTTTAGTACATGCTGCTGTCCAACGCCGCCCCGTCGGCGCGGTTGCCGAGCGCCTTGTGAATGTCGCGACTAATCCCATAACTGATCTGGTGGACCGAGCCGTCGCAGAAGGCCATGTTGCACGCCCCGGCGTGCGGGCTGCCGAAGACCGACTTGTCGACATAGCCCTCCGTGTCCTGTCTGGGCTGAAAACCGATGTCCGACATTCCGGCCCCGTAGTCGCAGACAAAGCGAATCATGTCCTCATCGTAACCGCAATAGTCGCACATGCAATCCCCTTCGTCCAGCCCGTCGGTGTAGTGGTTCGAGTCGACGTACTTCTCGCCGCACAGGTAGGTGTTGCTGGTCCCGTCGGAGATCTGGCCCATCGAGGTGGTCAGAGCATAGAAGAAGATGCCGCCCTGCCCGGCAAACTCCGCCTCCAGCGCCGCCCTGAGGGCCTCGGTCCTGGCCGGCGTGAGGGTGAGAGCCGTCTGGTAGGGGCCGCTGGGGCTGACCGTCAGCCCCAGCAGGGTCTGCATGAAGCTCAGTGCGGTCGGATCATTTTGGGGGAAATCCGAGAAACAGAATCCGTTGCCGGCGTAGTCGGTTCGGGCCGCGCTGGTCATGCCGGTGGCAATCGATCCGCTGGTGGAGGTGGAACTGGCGTCATACACCAGCAAGTTCTGGGCCGAGCCGACCGCGGCCGTGAACTCATTGTTGATCTCGTCGCTATTGCCAAAGCTGGTGATCGGCGTCTTCTGGGGATAGATCTGGACCGGACGGCGGCTCGGGCAGTAGAGGACGGTCAAGGGGGCCTGGGCGGTTGCCAGCGCGGCGGCGTGCAACGAGTCGCCCGTCTTGCCCTGCTGTTGCCGGTACAATACCCCCTGCTCAAGATAGGGCAGGATGTTAAATATCCAGCCGCCGGGCTGAGAGGCCCCGACTCCGGCGTCGGGATGGCCAATAGTCATAATGCACCACCCGGCCGTCGGAAAAGTCTTCACGGCTGACTCGTGGTTCAAGCAGCCCAAGGCGAGCTGCTTGAGGTTGTTAAGGCACTGGCCACGGCGAGCAGCCTCCCGGGCGGCCTGCACCGCCGGGAGCAGCAGCGCAATCAGCGTGCCGATAATGGCAATAACCACTAACAGCTCCACCAAGGTGAAGCCGCGGTGAGACCGGGAGGACTTCATGACACCGCGCCCCGCTAACCGCTGGGCGTCCATAACCTTCCATTCTAGCCTCTCGCTGCAAGAATGTCACATGTAGGGCGAGGGGGGACGAGGGCGGGTAAAGCGCCCTTCGTTCTAGACGTGGGCAAGGTGATTGGGTTCGCGAGCCTGAGAGGCTCAAATGCGAGCGCCCAGAGCGCCACCCTGGGTGGCCGAGCACCGCCACCATTCAAGCCCCGAAGGGCCGCAACCGGACGTCGCAACGCAAGCTGAAATCTCGCTCACAACACCTGCGTCGTGCCCGGCATGGCAATCGGATAGTGCCCGTGCGCGTCGGGCATAACCGGCGGGTTCGAGTTCCAGGTGTAATGGTCGAGCCCTGGCGCCAACTGCCGGTTCGAGGCCATCGCCTCGTCCCAAGTGATTAGCTTGCCCGATTCAGCGGCCATGCGGCCGAGGATGCCGACCATGGCGGCCTTGGCCGAACGTTCCGCCTCGTTGTAGGGCTGGTCGGCGCGGATGGCCGCGAACAGCAGGTCGTGCTCGCGCTGGTAGTGATGGCATTGCGGTCCCTTGTAGCGCCAGGTCACGTGGTCGCGCGACTGCTGGTGGCCCTGATAGAGCAAGGGATCCGGGATCCCTTCTCCGAGGATCGCGCTGCCTTTCGCCCCATGCACCTGGACGCCCCAGAAGTCCCAGCACCTGGCGATGTGCCGGCCTTGGGCGAACAACCGCGTACCATCGGGGAAGCTGTATTCCACCGCATAGTGGTCGAACAACTGGTCGGGCTCGGTGCGGGTCTGCCGTCCGCCATGCCCCTGGGCCGAGACCGGCCAGGCGTCCTTGACCCAGCAGCAGACATCGAGATTGTGGATCAGCCAGTCCAACAGGAAGCTGCCGTTCAGCCAGGTGAAGCAGGAGTAGTTGCGGATTTGGTGCCCGAGCTCGTTCATGCCAGCCGGCTTCGGTGAAAAGCCGACCGGACCGTGCTCACGGTAGGCCCAGCAGGTGATGACCTTGCCGATGTCGCCGTCATGAATCCTGGCCACCGCTTCTTCCAGCGGCGTATAGTGGCGGCTCATCAGGCCGCCGGCGATCTTGAGGTTCTTTTGCTTGGCCATTTCGCCGGCCTTCAGGATGCGGCGAATGCCGGGGGCATCGACGGCAAACGATTTTTCCATGAACACGTGCCGCCCCTTCTCCACCGCGTACTCGACGTGGATCGGCCGGAACCCCGGCGGCGTGGCCAGCAGGACGATGTCGCCCGGGTCCAAGGAGTCGATCGCTTTTTGGTAGGCGTCCATGCCGATGAACTGGCGCTCCTTGGGCACGTCGATCTGCTTGGGCAACTGCTGCGTCAGACTCCTCAAGCTGAGCTGCTGCCGCTCGGGGAAGACATCAGCCATGGCCCAGAGCTTGGTCGGTCCCCTGGTGGAGAGGGCTTGCAGGGCCGCGCCGGTGCCGCGTCCGCCGCAGCCCACCAAGGCGATCTTGATGGTGTTGTTTTCACCGGCGTGCGCGCTGCGGGCCAGCGACAGCCCGCCTAACGTGGCCACGCCAGCCGCCGCGGCCGTGGAGGTCTTCAAGAAGTTCCGCCGCGAGGTTTCTGCCTGTTTTGACATTTCTTGGGCACTCCTTTTCTTGGCTTGACTGCGGGGTTAGTTTTGCAGCCGTTCACGAGCCGGGAATTGGCTGGGCATCCTGAGCGCAGCGAAGGATTTACCTTGCCGCCTCAGCAGGCCAGATTCTTCGCTACGCTCAGAATGACAGTTCCGCGTGAACGCTCACTCAGTTTCACTCAAAAAGTCCTTGGAACTCAATTT
>JAJYGU010000089.1 GCA_021784975.1 Planctomycetota bacterium | reverse complement strand
AAGATACCCGGATGGCGGGCGTTTACAAGCCCCTCCGGTCGAGGGAGCCGAGCAAGGTTTCCAGCCGTCAAGCTGGACCTAGGCGGCGCCGTGCCTCTTCCGCCCATGGGCTGTCGGGTGCTTGGGTGAGGAACTCGCGCCAGTGGCGCTCGGCCTCCTCGTGGCGGTTCAATTCGTCAAGGATACGGGCGAGATGGTAATGGGCGTCTTCATACTCGCTATGAAAAACCAACGCCCCTTCCAAGGCGGCCACCGCCAGCTCCGGCTGGCCGGTTTCGGCCAACACGCAGCCGAGGTTCGCGCGGGCTTCCACGTAGTCTTCGTCCAGTTCGACAGCCACATAGTAGCGTTCTCTGGCCCCGGCTAGATCGCCCAGGCGATACAGCAGTTCGGCCACCTGGAAGCAGAGCTCCGCCTTGGGGCCACCGGCGGCCATGGCGGCACGAAGCATATCGGCGGCGGCGGCCAACTGACCGTCTTCCTCCAATTCCGCCGCCAGACGGCACATTTGGTTGGGCGAGGGCGACAGCGAGGGCAGGGCGGCTTCCGTCTCCGCGCCGCTCTCGGTGGCATCGAAATCGAAGTGCAACTGCCCGCCCGGCTCGACCAGGCCGCCGCCTTGCCGCAACAGGATGTGTTTGCCCCGGACGATCACCGAAAGCTGCGCCAAGGGGCGGGCGACACCGGGCAGAAAGCGGCCCAGGGCCTCCAGCTTCCGCTCGATGGCCGACGGCGACATCCCGGCGGCCAGCAGCTCCGCCAGCCGCCGGGCGGTGGCCACCTCTTGGAACTCGAAGTACGGGAGCCGCCGCACCTCGCGGGCCGGCACGATCAGCCCGCGACGGTGCCAGCGGCGGATCACCGCCACCGGCACGCCCAACAGATCGGCCAGCATGGCCGGCGTGTACAGACGATGCGCCTCCGGCGTCGGCTCGACCAGCCCCAACCGCTGAAAGAGCTGCGTTTCGGTGATGACCTCCAACGTGCCCCGTTGGCTGGCCTCGCGGATCGACTCGTCGAACCAGTCTTCTTGCCCTTCGGCCGCGGGCAGGGGAATTTCATGCTCGCCGACGACGATCCAATGGGCGGAGGCGTCCGGCTTCTCCAAGACCACCCCGCCATGCTCGCGGACGAGCTGCGCCGCCTCGCGTCGGGCCATGCTGGCCAACTTGCCGACGAACGCCACCCGCGTGCCGCTGAGCATCACTTGCCCGCTCCGGGCTCCTTGGCCGGCGGCTTCAGACGGGCGTCGGCGGGCGGCTTGGTCTGGCCGTTGGTTGGGGCGGGCGGGGCTTGGGTATTTGGCAACGATGGCCGCTCATTGGCGCCGCCCGACTTCGATTCCGGGGCGGCCGCCGGCGGCAGGGCGGGAGCCGGCGTGGGCGCGGCGGCGGCCGGGGTCGGGGCTGGGACCGGCACGGGCAGTTGCGAGTGTTGTACGGCCGCAGCCGGCGCCGGGGCTGGACCGGGGACCGCCACGGGACCAGGAACGGCGACTGGACCCGGCGCCTCCGGGATGGCCTCGCCAATCGGCTCGCCGCACTCATCCAGCGGCTGGCGGTAGCACACCACTCGCGGAACGCTGCACGTGTAGGTCACCGGAATATGCTTCTCCACGCAGTGCGGCACGCGGATGATCTGCGGCTCGGCCACCATGCGGCAGACCTGATAGGGAATTTGCTCGACCCGCTGTTCGTAAACCATCCTGCAGGTCGTGACCGGGACCTTGCGCACGCACTGCTCCTCGACCATGCGGCAGACTTGCACGGGCACCTTGTTCTCCACCCGTTCCACCACCGCTCGGCATACGGTATAGGGCACCCTTTGCACCATCTCTTGTTGGACCATGCGGCAGACCTGCACCGGCACCTTGCGGCAGACCTGTTCGGGTACATACTTGCACATCTGCATGGGAATTTGCTGGGCGACGGTCTGCGGTACGTAGCTGGTGGTTTGCACCTGCTGGGGCACTACGTTCGGATGCCACACCCGCTGCACCTCATAACGGCCGCGGGGCGTTTGCTCCCAGTACAGTCCCGCCCGTTGATAGACCGTCTGGCCGGTCACCGGATCGACGGCGCAACTGGCCGAGTGCCAGGCCAGCCGGGTGGCCGGCCAGCTCGGCTTGAGCACCATTTGATCCGAGAAGCAGCCGCGATCCACCCATTGAGTCTGGCAGGTGGTCACCGGCTGCATGACGGTGTGATACTCGGTGCGAAAGGCGGTCTCGTAGACCGGCCGCATGACCGTGTAGCTTTCGTCGCGCACCGCGGTCTCCATGACCGGGCGGGCAACCAGGTAGCGCTCTTCGCGGACCGCCGTCTCCTGCAGGTAACGGACGCGGTTGTAGCTGCAGTCGCGGATGGCGGTCTCCATCACCGGCCGCTGAACCGTGTAGACTTCGTCACGGAAGCTGGTTTCCGTTACCGGCCGGGCCACTGTGTAACGCTGCTCGCGGACAGCGGTCTCCAACACCGGGCGATAGCTCATTACCTGCCGCTCCTCGCAGACGGTCTCGTATTCCACGCGGTAGGCGGTGTAGTGCCTCTGCTCGTAAACGGTTTGATAGACGATGCGGTATTCCTGGCACGGCAAACAGCAGCACGAACTGCAGACCTCGGCCCCAGCGGGACCCGCCAAGACCGCCAACACCAGCGCCGTCAACATCCAACGCGCGAGAACCTTCATTTTCCCTCTTCCTTTGCTCTGACCGGCGAACGGCCTTCTATTTTCGTTTTCCCTTGTCTTGACAAACGGAACGCCTTTTATGTCCGGCGGCCTTCGCTCGTACCGCTCTCTGAGAAAAATAGGTTACATTTCGCGCTGCGCATAGCTGATACGCGGCGGCGAAAACAACTCTCCCCATGAGTGTGGCAGATAATTACCGCGGCGGCAAATGGTCCTTGGCCCCATAATTCTCGGATTGGCTCCGAAGTCGAAACGCCGCCCCAAGTTAGCGGCCAAGAGGAATTTTCAAGTTTCCCCCAGGCGTTGGCCGACGCCCAATCGCCGTTAAAGTCCGCAAATGACCGGCCGCCAGCGAGTTGCGGCCGAAGTTTGCCCAACCGTTACAACCGGACCTTCGCGCGGGCGTTGTTATGAATCACAATGCATGCATCATGCGATGTCTCGAGCTTAGCCTATCCGACGCGGCCGCCAACCTGGCCTTGGACGAAGCCTTGTTGGAGGAAGCCGAGGCGGCCGGGGTACCGTTGGAAACCCTGCGGCTCTGGGAGTTCTCTGGGCCGGTGGTGGTAGTCGGCCGGTCGTCGCAGGTCGAGGCGGAGGTGCATGTCAACGTCTGCCGCCAGTCAGGCATTCCCATCCTGCGTCGCGTTAGCGGAGGCGCCGCCGTGATTGCCGGTCCCGGGTGTCTCATGTACTCGCTGGTGTTGAGTTATCAGCACCGGCCGGCGTTGCGGCTCGTGGGCGAAGCCCATCGCGCCGTGCTCGGCCGGCTGGTGGCCGGGCTTTCCGGATCGGTGGCCGGGGTGGCATTCCGCGGCACGAGCGATCTGGCGATCGACGCCTCGAAAAGCGGGCCGGGAAATGGCTCATTTTTCGGCCTTCAGCCGTGTACGGCGCAACTGGCCAAACGGGCCGAAAAAAATGAGCCAGTCCCCGGCCGCGAAAATTGGGACAGTCCCCGTGAACGGTTCCTGAAATTCTCCGGCAATAGCGTTCGCTGCCGACGCACTCACCTCCTCTATCACGGCACGCTCTTGTATGACTTTCCGCTGCCGCTGATCGAGCGTTGCCTGAAGATGCCCTCGCGGGCGCCCGATTATCGCGGCGGCCGCGGGCACGCGGCCTTCGTCACCAATCTGGCCGTAACCGCCGAGAGTCTGCGCCGAGGACTGATGGCTGCCTGGGACGCCGGCACGCCACGCAGCGACTGGCCACGCAAGCTTACCGAGCAGCTTGCCTGCGCGAAATATCGGCTGACCGAGTGGAACGGGCTATAGTTTTCGACCATACAGGCTCAGTCCGGCGCCCACCAAGAGAATGGCGATGGACCAGATCGCCTCCCAACTGCGATGTTCGACGGCGTAGGCCACGCTGGCATAGACCATCAATGCGCTGCACAGACAGAAGACGATGGGCGTGACGGGATAGCCGGGCACGCGGTAGGGGCGCTCGGTTTGCGGATCGCGCCGCCGCAGCACAAACAGGGAAACGCCCACTAACATCAAAAAGAACCAAAACGCCGGCGTGGTGAAGATCACCATGCTCTCGAATCCGTCGGGCGTGGATCCAAAGGCAATGACCAGGGCCAAGGTGACGACGGCCTGCACCAAGAGCGAGCGAATGGGCTGCTCGCGCCGCGCGTCCCAGCGGCCCAACCACGAATAGAGCCGATGGTCGGTTCCCATGGCGTAGTAGATCCGAGCGCCGGTGAAGACTTGTCCGTTGATGGCCCCGAGGGCCGAGACGCAGATCAGAATGCTGATGGCGCAGCCGGCCCAGCGACCGATCGCCAGTTCCAAGACGTCGGTGGCCGGAGTGGCGTGCCGCGCTCCGGCCAATCCCAGCGCGTGCAGGAAGGCCGCATTGACCAGCAGGTAGATGGCGGTTACCGCCAGCGTGCCCAGAAGCAACGCGCGGACGATATTCCGCCGCGGATGGCGGACCTCGGCGGCCACGAACGCCATTTCGTTCCAGCCGCCGTAGGTAAACAGCACCAGAATCATCGCCAGGCCGAAATCGGACCACAGAGACTTCAGGCTCTTCAGCGGCCCGATCGTGCCGGTTGGGGGCATCAAAGGCGCCGTGTACGCTAAGCCGACCAGCACTACCGCCAGTAGTCCGATCACCTTGGCGGCGGTCAGCCCGTTCTGCGTCCATTTTCCTTGGCGGATGCCCAAATAGTTGACGGCGCTAAGAACCACGACGGCGCCGGCCGCATAGGCCACCAACACGGGCGTGACATGGGCGTCTTCCGCCCGCGGCCAAATCTGGTTGGCATAGTCGGCGAAGGCATAGGCCATGGCCCCGATCGAGCCGGGACGGACGATCCAGAGTTGCGACCAGGCAAACAGGAATCCGACCGGCCGGCCCAACGCGCGCGTCAAATAGACATAGTCGCCGCCTTCGCGGGGATAGGTCGTAGCCAGTTCCGCGTAGCAAAGGGCCCCCACCAGCGACAACAGCCCCCCGAGCAGCCACACGCCGAGCAACCACGGCACATTCGGCGCCAGCTTGGCAATATCCGGGCTGCTGCGGTAGATGCCGGCAGCGATGATGATGCCCACGATGATCGAAGTCGCGTCCCACAAGCCGAGCTGCCGACGCGGCACACTTGCCGAACGTAGGTCAGCGGCCATCGGCGGTGGTTGCATGGTTCTGCCCCGCTGGACGGACGGCCAAGAAACGTCTAGAATGACCGCCAAGGTGGCCAAGGGTTGCGGC
>JAJYGU010000173.1 GCA_021784975.1 Planctomycetota bacterium | reverse complement strand
TCCCCAGCTAGGTACGATTGCCATGCCCGCCACGCACAACGGTACGCCCAAACCCGGCGAGCCGGCCGCTCCCGCCAAGGACTTCCACTTCCATTATTTTTCCCAACTGCTGGGACGGCCGGTCTGCGTGGGCAAGATCAAAAATCGCATCGGCAAGCTGTCCGACTTCGTGTTTCGCCTGAGCGAGCCCTACCCGGAGGCCGTCGGCGTCTACCTGGAACACGGCTGGGGCAAACCGACGGAGTTCATCCCCTGGCAGCGCGTCGTCAAAATCGACGAGGACGCCATCTTCGTGCAACCGCCGGAAAGCGGCGACCAGTATCCGCCTTTCGTCGATCATCCGGGCTGGCTGTTGCTGGACGAGCATCTGATGGGCAAGACCATCCTCGACATGGACGGCCGGCGGACCGAGGTGGTCAACGACGTCCACTTGCTGGAATCCAAGGGCCGCATGGTCATCGTCCACGTCGACATCTCCTTCAACGGTTTCCTGCGAAAATGGGGGCTGGGCTGGACCCACTTGATCCGCGACCGCTTCGTTTCCTGGCGCTACGTCCAGCCCCTTTCGCTGGAAGACGCGGTGGCCACCGATACGGTGTCGTTATCGATCACCCGCGCCCAGATGAAGGAACTGCCCAGCGAAGACCTGGCCGACGCCTTGGAAGAACTCTCCGGCCAGGAGCAAGCCGCCGTGTTCTCGGTGCTCGATTCCGAGAAGGCGGCCGAAACCCTGATGGAGGCCGAGCCCCGCGCCCAGCGGCAGATCATCGCCAACCTGCGGCAAGAGCGGGCCAGAAACATCCTCACTGAGATGTCGGTGGCCCAGTTGGCCGACCTGCTCTCCGTTCTACCCCACGACGACAAGATGGAATTGCTGGCCCTGCTGCCCAAACCGCAGGCCGCCAAGCTGGAGAGAATCCTCTCGGACCGCGAGGCGACCGCGCGGGCGCTGATGTCGTCGGGCTGCGTGACCATGCCCAAGCAAACCACCGTGGGCGAGGCCCTGCAACGTCTCCGCTCGGCGAACTACGATCACGACATGGTGTCGTATATCTACGTTACCGCCGAGCCGGATCGCATCCTCCTGGGGGTGGTCGATTTGCGCGAGCTGGTGCTGGCCGCCGACAGCACGACGCTGGGCGAGATCATGTCCGCGCCGGTGGTGGCGGCCGAGTCCGACGACCTGAAAGACGACCTGGCGGAACTGTTCGCCAAGTACCACTACCGCATGATCCCGGTGGTCAATGAAAAAGACTGCCTGCTGGGAGTGATTCACTACAACGACATCATGAAGGGCTTCGTGCCGCGGACCAGGGTGTGACGGCCGGTCCCGAAGCGGTGTGGCCGCCCCTCGATTTTCCGACCGCTGACCGCTCTCAATCCACCAGCTCTCGCTCGATCTGCTCCAAGCTCTTGCCCTTGGTTTCCGGCAGGTAGCGGAAGAGGAACCAGAAATTGCCCACGCAAATCGCCGCGTAGAGCAAAAAGGTGCCGGCCATCTTCAGATGTGCGTAGAGCCACGGAAAGATGTAGGTCAATAGGAAGCAGGCCAGCCACAGGGAGGTGACGGCGGCGGCCATGGCCGCCCCACGAACGCGATTGGGAAAGATCTCGGAGATAATGACCCAGGTGACCGGGGCCAGCGACATGGCGTAGCAGGCGATGGCCGCCAACACGAGCACCAGAATGGGCAGGCCCCGCACGCCGGTGAAGTAACAACAGCTCAAAGCGGCGAAGATCACCGCCAGGCCGGCGGCGCCGAAGAGCATCAAGGGGCGGCGCCCGCCGCGGTCGACCATCCCCAGCGCCACGAAGGTGAAGGCGAAGTTCACCGAGCCGGTCCAGGCGATGTTCTTGAGCACCTCCGAGATCTCGCAGCCGGCGGCGCGAAAGATCTCTTCGGCATAGTTGAAGATCACGTTGATGCCGCACCACTGCTGCAACACGGCCAAGGCGATGCCCAGCACGAGCACCCGCGTCAGTCGCGGATCGAGCAGCTCACCGAGGCGGAGACCGGCCGGCTCATGGACGAGCGAGCCCTCAATATCGGTCATCTCCGCCGCGGCGTACTCGCGGCCGCCGATGCGGGCCAGCACGGCGCGGGCAGGCTCGTGCCGGCCATTCTTGACCAGCCAGCGCGGGCTCTCCGGCACCACGAACATGCCGGCGAAGAACAGCAGGGAGGGCACCGCGGTGGCCGCGAACATCCATCGCCAGCCGCTCAACACGTACCACGACCGCGCCAAGTACTCCTCGCTGGCGCCGGCGGGCAGGCCGCGAACGATCGTCCAGTTGACGAACTGGGCCAGCAGGATTCCGATCACGATGGTAAGCTGGTTGACGGCCACCAGCCGGCCGCGAATGGCCGCCGGGGCCACTTCGGCGATGTACATGGGCGAGAGGTTTGAAGCCAGACCGATGGCCACGCCGCCAAGGATCCGCCAGGTCACAAAAGTCGAAAAGTTCGGCGCCAGTCCGGTGCCCAGCGAGGTCGCGGCAAACAGGGCCGCACACAGGACGAGCAGACGCTTGCGGCCGAAGCGGTCGCTCAGCACGCCGCCCAGCAAAGCGCCGACGAGGCATCCCAATAGCGCGCAACTATTGGCCCAGCCGCGGGCCGCCTCGCTGGTCAAAGCAAAGTACCGCTCGAAAAACGGCTTGGCGCCGCCGATTACCACCCAGTCGTAGCCGAACAGCAGTCCGCCCAAAGCGGCGATCAGCGAAATCAACCACACATAACGCACGTTCTGGGGCCGTGTCTTGGCCCCCTCCCCCTCCGGGAGAGGGTTAGGGTGAGGGGGGGTGGATTTCGAGGAACGCTGGTATTCTTGCCTCATTTGAGCCTCCCTCACCCCCGGCCCCTCTCTCGCAAGCGGGCGCGGGGAGACGTTTCAACGCGTGCCGCGGGTTTGACTATCGTCCCCGACCGAGCCGTCCATGACGGAGCGATTCCAGGTCCTCGAAGAAGCGGGGATAGGTCTTGCGGGTGCAGCCGGGATCCAGAATCGACACGCCGGGGATTGCCAGACCGGCCAAGGCCATGCTCATTGCCATGCGGTGGTCGTCGTAGGTGGCGATGGCCACCGGGGATCTTGGCGGCGGGCCGGGCGTGATCCTCAGACCGTCATCGCATTCGTCCACTGCCGCGCCCAGCTTGCGAAGCTCGGTGGCCAAGGCGCGGATGCGGTCGGTCTCCTTGTGACGGATATGGCCGACGCCGCGGATCGTCGTTGGGCCGTCGGCGAACAAGGCGACCGCGGCCAGGGTTTGCACCGTGTCGCTGATGGCGTTCATGTCGACGCTGATGCCGCTTAGCGGGCGGCCGATTACCGTGATCTGGTCGGCAGCGGCGCGGATCTCGCATCCCATCTGGCGCAGGCACTGGCAGAAGGCAACGTCGCCCTGAAGGCTCGCCTGGCTGAGCCCGGCCACCGTGATCTGGCCCTGGGTAATGGCGGCCGCCGCGAAGAAGTAGCTGGCCGCCGAGGCGTCGGGCTCGATTTCGTAGTTCTGGGCACGGTAGCACCGCGGAGCGGCGATCTGGAAGCGGCTGGGCGATTCCGCCTGCACGCCGACGCCGAAGGCCCGCATGACGGCCAGGGTCATGTCGATGTACGGCCGCGAGACCAGCTTGCCTTCGACCACCAATTCGACCGGCCCGCGGGCGTACGGGGCGGCCATCAACAACCCGCTGAGGAACTGGCTCGAAATGTCGCCGGCCACCGTGGCCCGTCCGCCGGATAACCCATGGCCCCGAACCACGACCGGCGGACAGCCGTTGCCCTGCTCGGAAACCGCTCCGCCGCCGAGTTGCCGCAGGGCGTCGAGCAGGTCGCGAATCGGCCGCTCGTGCATCCGGGCGGCGCCGGCGAGGCGGAACGTGCCCTGCCCGAGCGACAACATGGCGGTGAGAAACCGCACGGTGGTACCGCTGTTGCCCACGTAGAGATCGGCCGCCGGGGCCGGCACCCGGCCGCCGCATCCCATGACGCGAATGGTTGCCGATTCCGGATCATGCTCAATCGCAATGCCGACCCGCTCTAAGGCAGCCATCATCACCTGCGTATCTTCGCTGTCCAGCGCGCCGGCGAGCGTCGAGCCGCCGTCGGCCAGAGCCGCGCAGACCAAGGCGCGATTGGTGATGCTTTTTGAGCCCGGCGGACGGATGGTGCCCCACAACGGGCCGCTCGGTCGCATGTCGATCCGGTCTTTCATTCCGGCATTATAGCGTTGCAAGCTCGGCGGCAAAACATGCGATAACAGGAGTCTATAGCATCATTAACGGGCAATCGCGAAAGGGCGAAAGCAAAACGCGAAATCGACCGCAATAATCAACCCCGTCTGCAAGCGGCCCGTGACTTGCGGCCTTGCCCTGTACTGAATTTTGTGTCAGTTGGCTGCACCGAAGGGGACAGTCCCATTTTTGTGTCCTCCTGACACAAAAATCGGGGCAGTCCCCGGCCTTGCCCGTTTCGTGTTTTCGCCCTTTCGTGTTTTCGCGACCTGTCCGGTTCTTCGGGGCAAGCACACGCGGTATTGATGCTGCTGACTGGATAACAGGCGTCTTGGCAGGCGGTGCCGGGTGTTACAGCCCGCCGCGGCTTGGTATGCTCAAGATAACCATGAGCGACCAAGACGACCAACTCTTTCGCGTTCTTCCACGGCAGGCCGACGAGACCATCGCCGCCGCCTTGCGGGAGTGGCTGCCGGACCAGTCGTGGTCGGAAATCCGCCGGCTGCTGAAGAACCGGCGGATCATGCTCAACGGCAACCTGTGCGTCGACCCGCGGCGGCGGCTGGGCGGCAAGGACGTGGTGAAGGTGCTGCACCATCCGCTGCCTGCGCCGGTCCGCGAGCACGACGTGCGGGTCCGCTACCTCGACCTGCACGTGGTGGTGGTGGAAAAGCCGGCTGGCACGACCTCCACCCGGCACAACGACGAGTCGCAGTCGCCCGGCCAGCGGCGGCAGCTCCAGCCGACCCTGGATGAAATACTGCCGCGGCTGATCGCCAAAATGGATCGCGGCCGCGGCAAGGGCGGGCCGCGGCCAGTCCGGGCCGTGCACCGGTTGGACCGCGAAACCAGCGGGCTGATGGTCTTTGCCCGAACCGCCAAGGCCCAACAACACCTGGAGCATCAATTCCGCCGGCACACGGTCGAGCGCCGCTATCTGGCGATCGTCGAAGGTGAAATCCCGAAGGCCTTCTCGATCGAGAGCCGGCTGATCCGCGATCGCGGCGACGGCCGCCGCGGCAGCACTACCTTGCCGGACGTGGGCAAGCCGGCCGTCACCCACGTCCGCCCGGTCGAGCGGCTGGGCGCTTACACGCTGGTGGAATGCCGGCTAGAGACCGGCCGCACGCACCAGATCCGCATCCACCTGTCGGAGAGCGGCCATCCGCTCTGCGGAGATCGGGTGTATCGCAGTCCGTTGTTTCGTCCCGGGCGGCGCGACCGCAGCGGCGCCCCGCGGCTGGCGCTATGTGCGGTGGAATTAGGCTTCCTCCACCCGGCCAGCGAGCAGCCCATGCACTTCGAGATGCCGCTCTCCGACGATCTGGCCGAGTTCGTTGAGAAGCTGCGGGGATGAAGAGGGATTAGGGATTGCCCTTCTTCACGTGCTGTTTGAACAAGGCGAAAAACGTATTCGGGCCGACGACTTCCAGATCGAGGTCCGGCCTGCTCTGCCGCAGCAGCTTGGCGGCCTCCACGATCATCGTCGGGTTCGTCCAGACGATGCGGAAGAGGTAGAAGCCGGGCTGCTTGCTGCCGCGGGCGGTGATTGCCCGCGACATGGCCTCGGCCGCCTGCGCCGGCGAAGCGGCGTTGCAGGCGTCGTTGATCAGCTCGGTGACCGGCATGCCGTTCCAAACCTGCGGCTCGGGCAGGCGGCTGCCGGGGGCAGCGTACATCACAATGGTGGCGAAGCCGTCGGGCGAGAACTGGGCGAAGGCGTCCTTCACCGCCGGCGACGGCTGGTCCCGGTCGAGCACCATGGGCGCAATGCTCATGTCGGTCTCGCGGAAGAAGCGGCGATTGTGGGCCACGAACAGCGGCAGGTATTGGCGGCGAATCTGATTGGGATTCATGTAACCGGCCGCGCTGGCGTCGCTGGTGAAGGTGTCGGCCGGCGAGGCCGTGCTGTAGAAATACGAAATTAGGTCCGGGTAGGTCTCGATCAGGTTCGGATTGATGCCCCAGGCCAACGGTACCTTGCCGCGATCGGCGTTCTGCCAATGGGTGGGCAGGAAGTCGTAGAGCGGAGTGGCCGAGTCGTAGTCGGCCATGAGGATGCACACGTACGCCTTCTTCTCAAGCGCGGCCTTGTCGACCGAGGAGCGTTGCCGCAGCGGCTTCCACGGCGCTTGGCTGTGAAACGACTGGTTGAAGCAATTGCTCGAAATCGTGTTCTGATAGCAGTTGTAGGGCGACATCAGCCAGACTGATTCCCATTCGGTAGGAACCGGCTCGTGGGCGCTACGGTGATCGGGCATGTTGCTGTATTTCGAGAAGGCGAAAAAACCTGTCAGCTCGGTCATGTGCTTGCCGGCCGCCTGCCGAAGCGTCTCGGCCAGGATCGTGCGATAGGTCTCCAGGTCCAAACCGAGTCGTTGCCGCGGGTCATCTTGTGGCTTTTCGTCGCCCCACGGCGACAGGTCGAACACGAAGGCCCGCCGCTTGATGGCCCAATCGCGGGTGACCACGTAGCCGGCGTCGCCGCGCCGGCGGGTAGAATAGGAGTCCTCGAAGAGGCAGAGCAATCGAGAAGAGCAGCGGCCTTTTTGTAGGTACTGGCGAATCGCCCAGCGGTAGGCATCGTTCTTCTTACTGCCGGTTTCCCTCCCGGTAAATTTCCCGCGAAGATCCTCAATTACCGGTAGGCCCCTTCGTTTCAAGTAGCGATCGGCGTATTCTGGGCTGAACACAACCGCATCGTGGACCCCCGCTATGGTGGTCGCAACATTGATGCTCGCTGGCACATCGGGGTCCCAGATGACCGCCCCCTTTAGGCGGCTGCCGGCAAGTCGGGCCAGGGCGTTGAGGTCGGCCAACGTTTTGATCTTGCGGCCTTCCAGCCAGCGACCACCCTTGGAGAGGAGATCGAGCCAGTATTGCGGACGCGCATAGGTCTTGGAGACCAGATACACCGTAGGTGCATCCCGATTAATGACGCCTTGCAGACAAGCGGCCGTCATGGCTTCGTCGTAGGCCTGCGGAGTGCCGTCTTGGCGGAGCGAGTAAACGTACAACGGCCGAACACCTTCTGCCCGATCCACAGGTGGATTTTCCGCGCAATAGCCCATACTCTCGCCGCCGATGACGTTGCCGGCGAAAAGAACTGCGCCGGTTGCGGAAGTATGGAGAAAATCGCGGCGCGACACGGCCGTGGCGCGCCGGCTTGGGCGATCAAGAGGATCGAAAGTGCTCATAGGTGGCCTGTCTCAGGGCGAAAAGAACTGCCGTTCGGGTGGAAAACCCTCGTCTCGTGCCTCGTCTCGGGTTGCGAACAGATCGCGGACCGTCATTGCAACTCCAAGCAGGATTTGATTTTAGGCTCACGATCTTGAGTTGGCAAGCTAATGGTTGCGTCCGCGGGTGATGTCTCCTTCTTCGACCGGGGCCGTCGAGGTCCGTTTGCGCGGCGATCCCTCACAGCGATGATTCGCTGCCGTCGGTCTTTCCGGCTCAACCCTGCCCGTCCGACTGTTCGTTACGATCGGAGAATCTTTCTAAAGTCGCACCCCAACGGGGTTCGAAGTAATCAAACAGAATGCTCTTTCCACCACGAGTCTCGCCCGAGACATCCGGAGGTGAAAGGGGCACAGGGGGGAACCTGCCTTGAAGGCCACGCCTTGACGGTGGATCTCGTGCTCTCCATGAGCCACCGCCTGCACGTCTCGCCCCTGCCGATGGCAACCCAGTTGAACGGTGCAAACCGCAGCCGGAGTAGATCGAAATAGACTGGCTGAAACATGCCTTCTCTATTTTACGGATTTTCTCTGGTTTCCGGATGCCCTGATTGACGATGTAATAGGTACGGCGCGGATCAGATGGAGCTGAACCACAGCCAAGAGCGAAACGATTAGGTGAGCCCCGACCCAGATGCCTGCGGAACCGTGGCCGCCCCAGGCGGCCGAGCGAAGGAGCGAGACAAGGGCGCAGATCCGCGGGCAAGGGGCGCAGATGTGCAGCGGGCCGTAACCCGCCGCACCACCACAAACCAATGTGAATAGTAAGATTGGAGAGCCTGCGATGAAGGTCTTCACAACTGGTCAGGTCGCCAAAATTTGTAAGGTGGCCCCGCGCACCGTCAGTAAGTGGTTCGACTCGGGCCGGCTGAAGGGATACCGCATTCCCGGATCGCAAGACCGGCGCATTCCCCGCGAGTATCTGATTCGGTTCCTCAAGGAACATGGAATGCCCTTGGGCGACCTGGAAGACGAGGCAATGGCCAAGGTCCTGATTGTCGCTCAGGACCAGGTTCTCATGGAGAACCTCAAACGCGAATTGCCTCTGGAACGTTCCTTCAAGGTGGCAACCGCCGCCAGCGGCTTCGATGCCGGGATTCAGGCGGAGAGCTTCCATCCCGACTGCATCATCGTCGATTTTTCGATCGGGCGGACCGAAGCCTTGCAGATCTGTCAAAACCTCCGCCGCAACAGCGAGTTCACGGAAGTGATCCTCATCGCCCTGTTGCCGGACGACGGCAGTTCCACCAGCTTCGACCGGTCGAGCATCAACGAGACGTTCAAGAAGCCGTTCGATGCGGCCCTGCTGGCCGAGCGACTGCGAACGCTAATTGGTGCCAAGAAAGAACTGGTTTGAGCGGTCGTTCCCCGCCGGAAACGCCCTCAACCGGACCGTACAATAAGTCGCCGACTCAACTAACCCGTCGCGGCCAGACCCCCGCGACGGATAATTTTTTCTTGGCTAGTTCGCCGTGCCCGTCGGGGCGATCAGGGCCGCGCTGTCCAGCGATATGCTCTCCGGCTGCGGCAAGGCATTGGGATACCTGCTGCTGCCGCCCGGCTTGGTAGCCCACAGCCAGGCGGAGACTTGGGTGCAGCCGCTGCCGACAAACTGCTGGAGCGAAACGACATTTTCACCGGCCGCCAGCGGGGCCATCTGGAAGTTCCAGTGCTCGTGCTGCGGCAGCCCGGTGGCGCACCAGCCGGCCGAGGTGGCGATTTCGATTTCGGCGGAGCGGCCGTTGATCGTCACGCGACCGACGGGCGTAGGCGACCCTTTTTGGCCTTCATAGAGCACCAGCAGTTTTGCCTGCGGCGCTTTGACCCGAATCTTGGCATCAAGGGCCACTCGAACTGCCGAGCGAGCGCCGCCTAACCGGCGGGCCCAATCCGGCCGCGACGCCGCTCCAGCGTCCGCCAAGGCCACTCGCTCCACGTGAGGCCGGCAACGTTGCACCTTCAGGTGCCTTCGGACTGCTTCCGATGCCGACGGCACGTCAGCCGCCACCGGATCCGGCTTCAAGGCCAGCACCAGCGTTTCGTACGGCGCCAGCGGTACCTCGAGCGTGTCGCCGAACCTCAGATGTTGAGCGTACCGTCGCGGCTCCGGGTAGAGGCTGACTGCCGACAGATCTTGGGCGCTAGATGAGAACCCGAGGTTTTCGCCTACCTTCAATCGGTATAACTGGCACGCAATCCACGGGTTGCGCAGCAGCACAAGCCCCGCGTTGTTCTTCACGTGGGCGTACCCGTACGGCTCCCGCGGCATGGGCGGGGGGTCGGAGAACCGCGGCGTCCGGCCATTCTGCCACGATTGGGGCAAAAGCGGCATAGTCTGATCCAAGACCTCCGCGTTCGTCCGCCCCCACTTCAAGATGCCCGCCAAGGCGTCCCAGCGGGCACCAGTCATGTACTTGGGGTTGACGTAGAGCGGCAGGAACATGTGCCCGCGCATCACCGTGACCACCGCATCGTTCATGAAAGGTTCGGGCGACTGATGGATGATGCCCAAAACCTCTTGGGCGTTAGCGGGAATGGGCAGCCAGGCGGCCCCTTGCAGGTTGAAGAAGTCGCGGGCGCTGGTGTAGCTCTCGCGATAAATGGGCGACGGCACTCGCCCGGCCGGGGCGTCGTCGCCAAAAGTGCCGATCACCGAGTTCACGTGAAACAGCCACCACGGGCTGGGGTTCCAGCCGAAACAGGTCGATTCGAGCCAGACCTTCGGGTTGGCTTTCCGGGCAGCCTCCGCCGCGGCGATCATCCCCTCGGCAATCGCCTCGCACGAGCAGGCGCCGGGCTGGTGGCCGTGGCTGCTCAACGGACATTCGGCTACATAGCCGTCCAGCTTGACGTGGCTCAGGCGGTAACGGCCCACCAGATCGGCCAACCGCGCCCGAAAGCGTTCGGCGTAGTGCGGCCCGCCGAGGCAGAGCGAAGGGCGCGCCGGCGGCTGGCTGGCCTCGAAGCCGTGGGCCGCAGCCCATGGGCAGTCGAGGGCGTCGGGATAGACGCTGCTCGGCGAGATCCAAAGGCCGAGATTCGAGTGCATCCGTTGGGCGGCGGCCTCCAACCGGCTCAATCCGACGGGGAAGTGTTTCGTGTCGATCTCCCAGATGGATTTCGGTTCGGACCAGCCCATGTCGATGCACACACTATCGACAGAGACGCCACGTCTTTGTGGTAGTTCTTGGTCGAGAACCTTCATCAGCCCCAAAATGTCGCTTTCGGTATAGCGCGGGATGGGCGCAGTCCACCAACTGTTGTAATTGATGTGCAATCCCCGCGGCGCCGGGCGGTGCGCGGCGATGTACTCCTGGAACGCCCGTACCTCGCGGCCGACGGGCGTCAGGCCATAGACGGCGGTTCGCGTGGTGTACGTAACGCCGGGCCGCAGCCTCACCCCAGGCCGATGCGCCAGCACAATCCGCCCGTTCTCATAGCGAGTGGCCGCCATCGGGAACTCCACGCCCACGAACATTCCGTGCAGAAAGACGGGATGGCTCTGGGAATCGAGGATCACCGGGCGGTGCTCGCCGGTTTGGCCATGCGTCCAAACCGGCCGGCCTTGGGCGTCGATCTCGTCGAGAACCACTTCCTTGAGCAACGCGTCTGCCTGGCCGCCGGACAGTCGAATCGTGGCCCACTTGCGAAGAACAGATTCTGTCTCCGACCAGCGCAGGAAGAGCCTCAATTCGAGGCTCGACGAGCCGCCGAGCGGCATTCGGTCGTAAGAGGCTTCCAGAACATTGCCGTTGCCGAAAGAGGCCGACGTGGCTCGCGGAACAAGCCGACCGGTGATCTTCTTGCCGGCAAGAACCAGCGCCGGCGATTTGAGCGACACTTGAAGACTCTGCCCGTCGCGGCGGACCTCAAAAGTGTCATTATTCACCTCAAGACTGGCGGTCGTTGCACCGTGGGCGAACGAAGCGACGACAATGGCACAAACAAGGGCAGCCGGAATGATTGTGGAAGGGCAAGGCGAAGGAACGAGGGGCAGAACCGTTTCTTGCTTTACTTGGCGTTGCTGCACAGGTCGCCTCCGAAAGGAACTGGTCCTGACCATTCTTCATGCCTGAATGTGTCCGCTCACGACAGCTCTCCCGCGGAGCGCCCCGGACGGATTCGGATGCCGCCCTCGCTGACCACCCACAAGCGGCCTTCGAGCGGCGTGCAGTCCAGCACGGCGACCACACGTTCGATCACACTCAAAAGGGGATGACGGTCTCCCGGGCCAAGTCCGCCGCATAGGCAACCGCGGCTTCAACGTCTTCACGTTGGAGATGATACCCGCGCATGATGTCGTCAACGGACTCACCCGCCGCCAAGTTGTCCAGCACCACCGAGACCATCACCCGCGTCCCCTTGATGCAGGCCTTGCCGTGGCAGACCGCCGGGTCGGCCGTGATACGCTCCTGCCAGTTCATGTAGGACTCCTTGGGAACGATTAACGTTTGGTCAAGCACGCAGCCCGTCGCGTGCGTTGCGTGCCGTCAGGAATACTATTGTAACGGCACCAGGATCTCGGGGTTATCCACCCAGAGGGCGAAATACGGCTGGGCCGCCCCGCGGCGCTCCAGAAGAATCAGAAACGGTTTGTCAAAAATGAGTTGCCTCCCGGCAAATCGAGGTGAGTCATCGTCGCCTCATTCGAGGCTCCCGATGGGCTGTTCCATCAAGCCTTTTCAGGGTAACGATTGAGACGGGAGTTGGCAACCTAAGGCTGCGCTGCGATTGCCCCGGGTATCGTATAGAACCGCGCTGCGATTGGCGGAGGACTAATGCGGTCGTCAACCAAGCCAACCTTTGGAGTGCGGTGATTTATCACCGCTTTTGCGACCCGCGGGGAAGATCGCAAGAGCACTTTCCAGTGAATCCCGCACAGCGTCCAGGGTGTGGAAAACGTCGGGAAAGCGGCAGTAAATTGCCGCACTCCAAAGCGAGTTCGCTTGTTCAATGCCTAGTAAGCCGCGTTGCGGTTCCGCCGAACCGCGCGCAGAGGTGAAGCGCCCCGGAAAGGGCTAGCCCGGATTAGTCACACCGCCGGATGCACGCTGCCCAGGGTGCGCGATCGTAAGGCGAAGCGTATGCGAGGCTAAGTCTTGTAGCCAACCTCGCTTACGCTTCGGGTTACGATGCGGCCATGAATAATCCGGACTACGCCACTTCGAGATTGACGTAGTGCTGCCAGATTCCGTGCAGGTTGCACTTCACGGTGGCGACCAGGGAGATGGTCTTGCCCGCCAGCCCCTCGTCCAGCACGACTGTAAGTTTCGTCTCCGGCTTGAGGTAGCCGCGCGAGCGGAAGACGACGGTGCCGGCGGGTTCGTTGCCGATGTCCAGTTGGAGGTATTCGATCCAATGCATCGGGCCCATCGGGTGCAGGACCTTGCCGACCGCCACGCTCACATCGAAGGGCTCGCCGGCCTTGACCTTGGCCGGCGCCGTAATGACCGGTACGTGCGCGGCTTCCACGGCGGTTTTGTGCTCAGGGTTCTTGGGCCGATTGATCCCTTTCCAGAGATTCTCGTTCACCGAGACAGGAAAATGTTCTTGGGCCAAGGCCCGGCCCCCGGACCAAACGGCTGTGCCGGCGCCAACGGCCACCGCCTTCAGTAGGTTTCTCCGGTCCATACGGTTTCTCCTTTCTCATGTTGGCTGACGTGCGATGCGCTTTGACGCGCGACGCCAAAACTATAGGCGCGGTGGCAATGGAGGCAAGTCCCCGCCTTAGGGGTAGGCGTGCAACACAGTAACGGTCGGTCCGAAGTCCCGACTCCAGCCGATACGGGCCGAGCGAGTTTCCCTTGCTAGCTCACTGGCGCGACGGCTGCACTGCCCCGCCCCGCGTATCTGGCTCGCCAGTCCCCGGGTGCCATCGTTGCACGAACGTTGTCTCTCCACCCGGCCCGGTAATAATAGACAAGCCAACT
Organism: Planctomycetota bacterium; assembly: GCA_021784975.1. GTDB lineage: Bacteria > Planctomycetota > Planctomycetia > Pirellulales > Thermoguttaceae > JAJYGU01. The sequence continues at coordinate 10,956 of JAJYGU010000173.1, read as the reverse complement.
TTGTAGGCTAGAACGCTGTGGGTAGACCTGCGGGGCACTCTAGGAATGTCAAGACTTGGCCGCAAGTTGTTGGAGTGGGTTGGGCCTTCCAAGGCGGTCATGGCGGACCTGGCAGACTTCACCCGGGATGTCCGCATCCTGATGTTGACGGCCATGGCGGCGGTGATCGGCGTGATTAGTGCGCTGGTGGCCTACGCCTTGGTCTGGCTCATCGGACTAATCACCAACGTGGCTTACTACCAGCGGTGGTCGGCGTCCTTCATCTCACCCGCCGACAACCGGTTGGGCTATCTGGCCATCCTAGTTCCCATGCTCGGCGGGCTCGTCGTCGGCTTGATGGCCCGCTACGGGTCGGAGAAGATTCGCGGGCACGGGATTCCAGAGGCCCTGGAGGCGATCCTGGTAGGCCACAGCCGGATGGAGATCAAGATTGCGATTCTGAAGCCGCTTTCTTCGGCCATTTCCATTGGCACCGGCGGACCGTTCGGGGCCGAAGGTCCGATCATCATGACCGGCGGGGCGTTAGGCTCGCTTTTCGCCCAGCTTTTCCCGCTGTCGGCCGCCGAGCGGCGGACGCTGCTGGTGGCGGGGGCGGCTGGCGGCATGGCCGCCATTTTTGCGGCGCCCTTGGCGGCGACGCTCTTGGCGGTGGAACTGATGTTGTTCGAATGGCGGCCGCGGAGCTTCGTGCCGGTGGCCTTGGCGGCCTCGGTGGCGGCCGCTCTCCGCCGGCCGCTGCTCGGGGCCGGACCCATCTTTCCGATCGAAGTTCACCAGCAACTCGCCTGGCAGGAACTGTCGGTCGCCTTTGCTTGCGGTCTGGTTGCCGGTGGCGTCTCGTCGGTGGTGACAGCGCTGGTATACGCCTGCGAAGACCTGTTTGGCAAGCTGCCCATCCATTGGATGTGGTGGCCGATCGTCGGCGGCTTGCTGGTCGGCGTCGGCGGCTTGCTGCAGCCGCATGCCCTGGGGGTGGGGTACGACGTGATTCGGGACTTGCTTGACGGTCGCGTGGTCGGAGCAGCATTGCTTGGGCTGCTGTTGGTCAAGACAATCATCTGGGCGATTGCCCTCGGCTCCGGCACTTCGGGCGGCGTGTTGGCGCCATTGCTGATTATCGGCGGCGCGCTCGGCGCGGCCGAGGCGGCCTGGATCCCCTTTGGCAGCGTCAGCCTGTGGGTGATGGTAGGCATGTCGGCCGTCATGGCCGGAGTGATGCGATCGCCGCTGACGGGAATCGTCTTTACCTTGGAATTGACGCACGACTTCAATGTCTTGCCGGCCCTCTTGCTGGCTGGTTTGGCGGCCGACGCGGTGACGGTCCTGTTGATGCGGCGCTCGATACTCACCGAGAAACTGGCTCGCCACGGCCACCACTTGATGCGCGAGTACAGCGTGGACCCTTTCCTCTTGGTGCAAGTCGGCGAGGTCATGGACCGCCATCCACCGCAACTGTCTGCCGCGACGACCATTGGTGAAATCTCGGCGATGAGCGCCGCCCGCGATCCCGCGCTTACCAGGATGGGCATACCGCTGGTGGATCAACAAGGTCGCTTGGCGGGCATCGTGACCCGGCAAGACGTACTGCGCGCCTTGAAAAAGGGCGCGACCTCATCCACGCCCTTGCTGGAGATCGGCGCGCGCAATCTGATCGTAACCTATCCGGACGAATTGGTCTATCAAGCGGCCGCCAAGTTGGTCATGAACCATATCGGCCGCTTGCCGGTCGTGAGCCGCTCCGACCCAAAGCAATTGGTAGGCTACCTGGGCCGGGGAGAGGTAATCGCCGCCAGGATGCGCGAGTTCACCGAAGAAGAGAGCCGCGAGCGGCTCTTCAACCTGCACTGGCCCTGGAGCAGCTCGGGAGAAGGCGGCGAGACGCCGACGACCGGCTGCGGTCGCCCCGACCGCGCGCCGCCAGCGGAGACCGGCAGGGTCTAAACATCAAACACCAATGGCTGATCTCTAAACACTGAGGACTTAGTGCTTAGCGGCCGTCCAGCAACAACTTCCGCTTTCGCCAAGGGGACAGTCCCATTTTCGTCGGACGAAAATTGGGACAGTCCCCAACTTGTTCTTGGACGGCCGCTTAGAAGCGAGACCTCCAGCGACCTTATCACCGCCGCGTCCAATACCTCTCGATTTCCTCCAGCGAGCGGCCCTTGGTCTCCGGCACGCCCAGCTCGACCACCGCCAACAGGACGACGCAGAACGCCCCGTAGACGTAGAATGGGAAGCCGTGGTTGAAGCGGGCCACCAGCCAGGCGTTCTCGTTCATCATCGGAAACGTCTGCGAGACCACGAAGTTGGCCGACCACAGGGCGAAGGTGGCCAGCGACATTGCCCGGCCGCGGATGCGGTTGGGAAAGATCTCCGACAGGATCACCCAGGTGACTGGTCCGACCGAGAGGGCGAAGCAGGCGATGTAGCCCAAGATCAAGGCCACCACCCACGCCGCCCGGTGATGGAGTTGGAACGCCGCCCCGGCGGTGAACAGGCAGAGGCCCATGCCGGCCGCTCCCAATCGCATGAGCGGCTTGCGGCCCAGTCGGTCGACCGTCCAGATGGCCAAGACGGTGAAGCCCAGGTTCACCACTCCCACGCAGACGGTTGCCATCAGGGCGGCGTCGACTTGGAAGCCCAATTGTTTGAAGATCTCCGGGGCGTAGTAGAGAAAGACGTTGATCCCCACCACTTGCTGCAAGATCGCCAAGGCAATGCCGAGCAGCAGAACCGACAACATGCCGGGAGCGAAGAGGTAAAGATGCTGTTGGGTTTCGCTGGCCGCCGTGTCGTTGATTGCCCGGAGTTCCTCGGCGGCGAACCGCGGTCCGCCGACCCGCGTGAGGACCCGCTCGGCCTCGTCCAGCCGCTGGTGCTCGATTAGCCATCGCGGGCTTTCCGCCACGCTGAACAACAGGACCAGGAAGATCGCGGACGGAAGGGCGCCCGAGGCGAACATCCATCGCCACCCCGTCGCCTCATTCCAGGCCGGGTCTCCGCCGGCCGCGATGAAGTAGTTGACGAAATAGATGATCAGCATCCCGGAGACAATGGCAAACTGGTTGACCGAGACCATCCGTCCACGGATGCCGGCGGGCGAGATCTCGGCGATATACATGGGCGAGGCCATCGAGGCGATCCCCACCCCGACGCCGCCGAGGATGCGGAAGGCCACGAAGCCGGCGAAGCCTGCCGCTAGTGCCGTGCCGATCGCCGAGGCCAGGAACAGCAGCCCGGCGAGGATGAGTGTTTTCTTCCGTCCGAAGGCGTCGCTGGTGACGCCGGCCAAGGAAACCCCGATCACGCACCCCAGCAAGGCGCTGGAGGCCGCCCAGCCCAGCTCCTTGGCGGTGAGGTTGAAGTGGTCGCGGAGAAAGCCGACGGCCCCGGAGATGACCGCCGTATCGTAGCCGAACAGCAGCCCGCCCAGGGCCGCAATCAGGCACACGCGAACCACATAGCCCAGGCTGCCTGCATTGCACCTGGCGGGCTGTTCGTCTTGTTCACTTACCGTAAAGTCGTTTACAGGCATGTGTATCTGAACCACGAAGATCACAAAGTTCACGAAGGTGAAGAGGCTCACTCTCGGCCGTTTCTTTGAGATCTTCGTGACCTTTGTGGTGGAACGACCTTTCGGATCTTTGGTTATGGTCGAAGGCTGCGCCAGGTCCCAGCGTCCTCCGCGGTTTCGTCAGTTGTGGCATTGCGCTGCTCCTGCCGCGAAAATGCGACCGTCCCCGCTTCAGCGGCTGCTCTCGCGGATCGCCCGAAACATGGCCAGCAGGTTCTCGGTGGGGGTGGTGGCTTGCACGTTGTGGACGGTGTTGAACACGAAACCGCCGCCGTCGCCGAAAATTTCGATCCGCTGGCGGACCTCGCGGTACACCTCGTCCGGCGTGCCGAAGGCCATGGTATGCTGGGTGTCTGCCCCACCGCCCCAAAACACGATCTGCCGGCCGAACTCGCGTTTCAACGTGCGGGCGTCCATCTTGGCGGCCGAGCACTGCACCGGGTTGAGGATGTCGAAACCGGCCTCGATAAAGTCCGGGATCAGCTCCGACACCGCGCCGCACGAGTGGATGAACGTCTTCCAACTGCTCTTCTGGTGGACCAGCCGATTGACCTGCTGGTGGAACGGCTTGAAAAGCTGGCGATACGCCTTGGTCGAGATGAACAGGCCCTGCTGGGTTCCGAAGTCCGTGCCGGTCAGGAAGACCGCTTGGACCAGGTCGCCCAGCAAGCCGATCAGGGTTTCCAGATTCTTGAGGGCAATTTCGCACTGCCTCTCGAAGATCTTGAGCACATAGTCTTTCCGCAGCGCGGTCGACATATACCACTCGGCGATGTCGCGGATCCCTTTGGGGTGCTTCATCCACGGGGCCGGCACCAGGGCGATGTCGCCGAAGGCCGTGCCCGGCATGCTCAACACCACGCCCCGCCCGGCGGAGGCCAATGCCGTGCTCTGCCGTTTGTACCAGGCGAGGTCGTCGTCGCCGAGCGGGCTGAACTCCTCCAGATTGTCGGCCGGATCAAGCCGCTCTTCGACGATCGGCGGCTGGCGGACGATCGTGTCGAAGAAATAGAAGCCTTCGGGCATCCGCCCGCTGGGCGGCACGCTGGTATCGCCTTCCGGATAGATCAGCAGGCCGCCGCGATCGTCCCGGCGGACCTGGAAATCGCCGGGCACCAGGACTTCGGTGCCGTCGAACAGGGTGAACGGCTTCCAGTCGCGATTCTCGAAGCCGAACAGGGTCTTGCGTCCCATCAAGCCGACGACGTCGATGCCGAGCTTGTCGAGCAGCTCGCTGTCGATCTCGCCCAGCATCTGGTAGGGCTCGATCACTTTGACCCGATATTGCGGATCGCCGCCCAGCGCCCGCCGCAGCCGCGTCACCGCCAGCACGTGCATCCCGGTGACCGCCGTGCTGCCGAAATCGACCGGGACCCGATCGGGCTGTTGGTGGTTGATGGCCGCGATGAGTCGTTCTCGTGGGTGCATGGCCTGGGACTCCCAGCATGACAGGAAGCAGAAGCCGGCATTCTATCGCGAGGCGGGGCCGGCGTCGACAGATCAGAACATCCCCAGCTCGTCCCGAGCGTCCTCGGTCATCCGATCCGGCGTCCAGGGCGGCGAGAGGGTGATCTCCACCTCGACCCGGCCGACCCCGTCGAGGTCCCCAACCACGTCTTTCACTTCCCGAATCAGTTCCGGCCCGAAGGGACAGGCCGGCGTGGTCATGGTCATGGTGATGTGAACGTTCGACTTGCCCTTCTCCTCGGTCACGTCGATGCCGTAGATCAGGCCCAGGTCGACCACGTTCACCATCAGTTCCGGGTCGCGGACCTGCTGCATCGCCGCCAAGATGGTTTGTTCCGAGAGGGGCATAAGGGGCGAACGAAATTCCAATGTCGAAATACCAAATCCCAGACAAGTCCGAATTTCCAAGTCACCAAGGTTCCAAAACACCCAAGCCGACCATCCCCTTCAAGTTTTGGGATTTGAACTTGTTTGGGATTTCGAGCTTGGGATTTGGCATTTGCCAAGTCTGTTGTGACTCCTCACTCGCGGATCCTGACGAACACTTCTCCCTGTTCCACTTTCACCTCGTGCGAGGGGGTATCGGTAGTCGCCGGCATTGCCAGTACCTTGCCGTTGCGGATGTCGAACCGTGCACCATGCCGGGGGCAGATGATCTGAAACCCCTCCAAACGGCCCTGTCCCAGCTCGCCGCCATCGTGTGTGCAGCAGTCCTCTAATGCGTAAAACTGCCCGCACACGTGGAACACGACCACGAAATGGTCGTCGATCTCGAATACCGCCTTGCCGGGATCGGGTATTTCACTGGCGCAGCAGGCACGGACGAACTCGGGCATGGTTCCTCGGACCAAGGGGACAGGCACATTTTTCGGCCGTGGCGCGTACCAAAAGCATGGCGAGGCGGGCCGAAAAATGAGCCAGTCCCCACCAAGTGGCACTGACAAAGTATATCGGGACCATTGAACAAATCCAGTCGCGTGGACCCTGCCGACGATGTGGATTGAAGCGAATATTCTGATGGTAGGGCTCAAGAAAGCCGATTTTCTCTGGTGACGACGACCCAGCGAGGTCGGCAGAGTCACCGTCTAGCATGACGCAGACTACCAGGATTGGCGCTATGGGAACCCTGTGGAAGATGGCGAAACAGATCGCGGTGAGCACGGCGCTCTGGGCGATGGTCGCGGGCATCGCGGCAGCCCAGGAGGCGGTTGCCACCCCGCCGCCAACCGCTCCTGTCCCGGCGGTGGCCCCGGCCGAAGTCGGTGGCCCAAACCCGACGCCACGCCAAGTGCCTTGCCGGGAGGCGGGCGACTCCTGTCCGCCTAACTTGGCGCTCGATCCGGACCACTGGCCGCCTACGTCTTGGGGTGTGCCTTACGACCAGTTCGATCCGTTGAAGTCCCAATGTCCGAGCAAGGACGACTACTTCATCCTTCCGCCGCGGAATTGCTGGTATTTCCGGCTCGAAGGCGGGGCCATGCGGCGGATGCCGACCCACAGCGTCGACTTCGCCGCCGAACAGCCCCTGTTGCAGACTTCGCCAACCCAGACGACCTATGGCTCGCCCGACATCGTCCTGTCGACCAGCGACTTCAATTACGACTTCGGCGCGACAGGGCAATTCCTCATCGGCCGCACCCTCAGCGACAACCTCCAGATCGAGGGCGTGTTCACCGGGATCGAAGCGGCCGAGAACACGCAGTCCGCCCGCGACAACACTCCCAATGTATACGGCGGCAGCGGAAACCTGTTCTCACCGTTCAGCGACTTTGGTGGCCAGTATGGCGTCGGCATTCCAGGGCTGGACTTCAACCGGTACGCCACCGTCAGCTACGTCTCTTCGCTGACCAGCGCGGAAGTGAACTTTCGCCGCCTGCTGCCCATGCCGCCTGAACAATTGACGGTCTCAGTTCTCTTCGGCGTCCGCTACATTGGCCTGCCCGAGGACCTGTACTACCACACCGAGTCCGATGTCGCCAGTGATACCAATCTGACAGGCTCGGCCAACACCATCCACGTCGCCACCCAAAGCACCCAGTGGGGGCCGCAGATCGGGGCTTGCTTCGAGTTCTACGTTGAGAACCGTTGGTGGGTGGACTTCGAGATGAAGGCCGCCATCCTGAACAACAACTCCCAGGAGACTAGCACCTACACCAACGTGGACGGTGCCAACGGCACCCATGTCTACACCTCCCAGGATTCCGGCAACCACACCTCGTTTGCCGGCGACCTGAACTTAAGCTGCGTCTACCGCTGGTCACCCCACTTGATGACCCGCATCGGTTATCATGCCCTGTTCTTGACCGGGCAGACGCTGGCCCAGGACAACTTCACCAACAACATCAACTACTACACCAACTCCGCCACCCAGTTGAACCACAACTCGAACATCGTCTATCAAGGGCCGTTTGCGGGCATCGAGTTCGGTTGGTGAGATTCGGCCACCGTCAAGCGGTTCTCAACTTGCCAGACGCCGGGTTCGAGGTTGACCACGTTGGCCAATAGATCGCGGTCCCCAGGGTTGCGAACCCTCCCTTGCAGCACCGCCACATGCTCGCTGGTGTAGACCTCGATGCCCTGCCCGGCCAATAGGTTCTGGTCGCGGGCGATTCGCGTCAGCAGTTCCGAGAGCCGCGGGGAGCGGGTAAAGGTGGTTGCCGCAGGCGGCGGCACGAACGGCAAGCCGGCGGAGAGGGCCACGCTCGCTCGCGCCGGCGGAGTGACGGCAGGCGGCTGGGCAGTTGGCCCGCCGGGCACAGCAGTCATCGGCTGGGCGGCCAGGGCGGCGGTGTTGGCTGGGGCCATTGGCGGAGCATTGATGCCGGCCGCCGGGTTGTTCACCAGCCCGGCGTTGTTTGCGACGCCGGTGTTGGTCAGGGCCGTCGCATTGGCGGCCACGCCGGCTTCCGGGGCCGGCGTAATCTCGGGCGGGCCGGCCACTGCCGGGGTCGGCGTCAGCCCAGATACCAGTGGTGCCATCGTGGCCACGTCTGCCGGAGAGAGAACCGGCAACAGCGGTTGGGCGCTGGGGATCGACCGCCAAGGGGTGTCGAAGCCGCCGGCGCTGGTCGGAGTGCCGATATAAAGAAAACTGCCGCCCGGCGAGGTCTGGATCCCGCCTCCGAAGCTGTTCTGCTGCGGCGTCAACGGTTGCCCAAAGGTGCGGTCACCGAACATCCCGCCTTGGGTCGACATGCCGTTCGCGTACAACCCTTGGGCAGTCGCGGTTGGCACATCGGCCAGACCCAATGCCATCACCGGCAGCAGCATCGCCAAAAAGCGTCTCATATCCCCTCCCTGTCAATGATAGAACGCTCGGCACGCGAGGCAACCTATTGTTAAAATCGGCAGCCGGGAGGGTCTCGGTTGAGTGACGGAGACCGATAGGGTCTGAGATACTACTTTGCGCTCGGGTTCGAGGGTTTTTCCACCTTCAGACACTCGGCCGCGGTGATAATGCCGTCGTGGTTGAGGTCGTAGCGGTTGAACTGATCGAGCAATTCCGGAGTCCACTCGGTGGCGAACTCGGCCATCGTCACCTGACCGTCGCCATCGAGGTCCTTGTCCAGGAACCATTTGGGCAGGCCGGGGAAGCGTTCCTGGGGGGTGAGGAATCTTCCCGATTTTCGCACCGGCTTCTTGGCGTCGCCGGCAGCGGCGGTAGAGCTTCCTGCCGGACTATTCGGCTTGGCTGCCGGAGAGCCGGCTACCGGTGTGGTTGTGCCCGACGGGGCTACCGCTGGTGGAGCGGAGGAAGCGGCCGCGGCAGGCGGGCGACTCGTGGCAGTTTTCCGCGTTACGGCGGCCTTCGGAGGCGCGCCCGAGGAAGCCTTGGCCGCCCGCTGCCGCATGGATCGTTCCATGGCCTGCGTGATCGTGCTGATGGGGATGGGGAACTTCGGCTCGACGCCGTTTTGCTTCATCCGCTTCATCATCCCGTCGACCATCCTTTGTGGCAAGCCACTGACCTCGTCGGCGTCGATCATGCCGTTGTGGTTGGTGTCGAGCGACTTGAGCATATCTTCCATCCGGCTTACGCGTTGAGCGATCTGCTCGGCCGTCATTGGTCCGCGCGGACCACGGCGCCCGTTGCGCCCGCCGCGGCCGCCGCCATAATCTTGGCCAACAGCGACGCCCACACTCAGCAGCACGACCACGCACAGAGCGTATTTCCCGATCGGTGCCATTTTAGGAGCCCCCCCTCTCCAGCGCCTGTGGAGTGCGGCAATTCATCCCTCATTTTAGCCGAAAATCGTGGGGCAACAACAAGAAATCAGCGACATTTCGCCCTCGCTGGTGTTTATACTATTAGAAGCCGCCACGGGGCCGCGGTCGGGCTGCGCGCCCGCGAGGCGGGATTATATTTTTCGAGAGTCTAACGAGGCCGTTCCATGGACGTTGGCGAAACGCTGCTGCGCAAAGGGCTGCTCAGCCAGCAGCAACTGGAACTCGCCCGCCAGGCCCAGACCGAGGGGACGCGGCTCGACCAGGCGGCCGTCCAGTTGGGGTTCCTTAGCGAAGAGTCGGCCCTGCGCGCCTTGGGCGAAGAGGTCGGCCTGGAGTTCGTCGATCTGGTCGAGATGGAAATGGACCTGAGCCTCTTGCAGGATTTCCCTTCGCGGTTCATCCATCGCGAGGCCCTCTTCCCGATTCGCCGCAGCAACGGCACCCTGGTGGTGGCCACCAGCGATCCGTTCAACCTGTATCCGCTCGACGAGCTCGGCGTAGCCACTGGGCTGACCATCGTCCCGGTGTTGGCCAGCCGCGAGGAAATCGCCAAACGGATTAAGACCCATTTGGGCGTGGGCAGCGAGACCATCGACGGCCTGCTGGCCCAGACCGGCGACGACCGCATCGAGCTCCAGGAGGGCGCCGACACCGACACCGAACTCTCCGAACAGGCCCAGGAGCCGTCGGTGGTGCGGCTGGTCAACGAGATCCTGCTGGAGGCCATCAACCTGCGGGCCAGCGACGTGCACATCGAATCGCAGCAGTCCGGCCTGCGGGTCCGCTACCGCATCGACGGCGTGCTCCAGGTCCAGCCCATGCCGCCGGAGATCGATCGCTTTCAGGCGGCCATCATCAGCCGCCTGAAGATCATGTCGCGATTGAACATCGCCGAGCGGCGGCTGCCCCAGGACGGCCGCATCCAGTTGCGCACCGGCGGCCGCGAGGTCGATATCCGCGTCTCGGTCATCCCCATGATCCACGGCGAGGGTATCGTGCTGCGGTTGCTGGACAAAGGGGCCATGGAGTTCAAGCTCGGCAAGCTCGGCATGGAACCGGACCTGTATGCCAAGTTCCGCGAACTCATCAACCTGCCCCACGGCATCATCCTGGTGACCGGGCCCACCGGCTCGGGCAAGAGCACCACTCTGTATAGCGCGCTGTTGGAAATCAAGAACGACGAGACCAAGATCATCACCACCGAGGACCCGGTCGAATACCAGTTGGACGGCATCAACCAGATCCAGGTGCACACCAAGATCGGGCTGACCTTCGGCAACTCGTTGCGGAGCATCCTGCGGCACGATCCGGACATCATCCTGGTGGGCGAAATCCGCGACCTGGAGACCGCCGAAAACGCCATTCAAGCCTCGCTGACCGGCCACCTGGTGTTCAGCACCCTGCACACCAACGACGCCGCCGGGGCCTATACGCGGCTGGTCGACATGGGCCTGGAGCCGTTCCTGGTCTCCAGCACAGTCGAGGCGGTCATGGCCCAGCGCCTGGTCCGCACCCTCTGCCCGCACTGCAAAGAGCCCTACCACCCCCGCCCGGAAGAGCTGCCCAGCGATTTTCCCAGCGAGAGTCTGGCCGCCGGCACGCCGTTGTATCGCCACGTGGGTTGCCGCGAGTGCCGCCAGGTGGGATATCGCGGCCGGGTCGGACTGTACGAGCTGTTGATTACCACC
>JAJYGU010000465.1 GCA_021784975.1 Planctomycetota bacterium | reverse complement strand
GGCCCACGCCTCGATTCAAAACGTGGAACAGCATCCCTCCCGGAGCAACTCGTGCGGCACGCGGCATCCTCAGAGACTACCATCATCCCGATTTCTTGTCAATAAGCGCGCCTGCCCCCCTTTCCGTCCCCAGCGGTGGCTACGCAACCTTCCTCATTCGAGTGCCCAGATCATGGACAGGGCTGAACAAATCCTGGACAAGTCCGTCACTCCGGCTTCGGCAGCACGGTCTCGTTCTGGTCGACTGGCCCTGTGCGCAACCGCAGATGGTACGGATTCTTCAAGGCTGGGCGGGTAAAATCGGCCACCGCGTATTCGCCCCCCCCTACGTCGACCTTACGGTATTTGTAGACCATCTCGCCATTGGCGGGATAACTAGCCGTTACCCAGTAGCGGTATTCCTTACTCAGCGGCAGCACTGGGGTAGTAAATCTGCGCGTCGGGCCGGTACCTCGCATCTTCTGGCCGTTCAAAAAGACTTCGGCGTTGGCGGTGGGAAGAAATACATCAATGACGCCCTTGTCGCGCGGGGCATTGAGACTACGGTTCTTGAACGGCAGGGCCGCATAGTGCCCAACCACGTACCCCGGCGGATAGGGATAGGCCGCGGTGGGAGGAAACCGTGTGCCCGGCAAAGGAAACGAGGTCATCGGGCCTCCCGGAATGAAGGGGCTCTCGTAGCCCGGATACCACTCTAGAAACATGGGATCGCGAAGCGGGTCGTAAGTTGGGGGAGAAGGCTGACGGTGGCTGGCGTCGGTGGTGGCGGCCGGCGGCATTTGAGCCACCGCTGTCGTTGCCAGCGCCGTTGCCATCCCGAATACGAGCATCAAACCGCTCATTCGCGGCGACAAATAACCACTCTGGACTCGCATGATACACCTCCTGAATTGTGCAGGACAGACCTATGGTGGACTCCGCTTCTGAGCTTTGGCTCTCGAAACCAGGACACGGCTCGGATGTAACCTCTCACGAGCCGGCTGCCATTCTGCCGCACACCGGCGCCACCTGCACGCCAGCACCGGATCGGCGCATGTCAGCTATCCCATGAAATTCTACCGGCCCGTGAACAGCCAAGGCCAGGGAGAACAGCGTCTTATCAAGTCCGAGTCCGCCCTGATGCCAGAAAAGCCCATTGCCTCAGCCGGGGGGCCAGGTATTGGTCGACGCTGAAACGCCGGCCGGCAGAGCCGAGCAGGAGCGCCGCAAAGACGAAGATGTAGACGATCGACGTACCGATGTCGGTAGAGCCAGGATGGTAAGGGCCGCCGAATCCCTCGGCGGTGGACCAGATCATAAAAGACAGCACCGCGCCGCCGGCGCAGGCCAGGTTCGTCAGTATGCCCAAGATCAGTGCGATCGCCAACGACGTCTCGCAAACGGCGATAAGCCTCGCAAACAGGGTCGGATTGACCCTGATGATGCCGAGCCAAAACTCAATCCAGGCATGCGCGGCAGGGGGCTGTCCCTTGAGCGCACCGGCCAGGTAACCGGCAAAGGCATTGACGAACGCCGATTGCCATTTGAAAGAGGCGTCGATCGCCCAGACCACGCCGAAGAGAATCCGCAGGATGGCAAAGCCCGCCGATCGCGATCGGGAAACCGATGAGGTCGGTACGGCGCGCGTCATGTCTGTGTCCATTTCGGTGGTTCTTTCATCAAGCGTTTTGCGAAGGCGCTGCCGCCATTTCTGGGCCAGAGCCCCCCGCGGGATCCTCTTTGCCGTTGCCGGTGGCGTCGCTCGGTCGGCCGAGAAGTTGCAGGAAGGACTCCTTGTCGAGGGTCTCCCGTTCCATCAACATCGCGGCGATGGCGTCGAGTTGCCGGCGGTGCTGGCTAAGGATGTTTTTGGCTTCTCCGTAGGCCGAATCGAGCAGCTTGGTCGTCTCCTCGTCCACCTGGTGGGCGGTTTGTTCGCTGCAATTGCGGCGCGACAGGGCCTCCTCCAGGGGCAAGAAGGGCCCAGGCCGCTCGCCGCAGTGGAGCAGGCCCACGGCGGAACTCATGCCGTACAGACAAACCATCTGTCGGGCCAGCACGGTCGCCCGCTCCAAATCGTTCTCCGCCCCGGTGCTCACCTCGTGGAATACCAGTTCCTCGGAAGCCCGCCCTCCCAGCAGCCCTTTGATGCGGTCGAACAACTCGGATCGGGTCAGCAGGAACTGCTCTTCGGTGGGTAATTGCATTGTATATCCCAGGGCCGAATGGCCGCGGGGCACGATGCTAATCTTGTGAACCTCGTCGGCGTGCTCGCTGTAGGCCGCCACCAGGGCGTGCCCCACCTCGTGAAAGGCCACTCGCCGCCTCTGCTTGGGGTCGAGCCGCCGGCTCTTGCGCTCCGGGCCCGCCACCACCTTCTCGACCGCCTCCTCAAGATCTTTCTGCCGGATATAGGTGCCTCCGCGGCGGGCAGCCAGCAAGGCGGCCTCGTTCAGGGCGTTGGCCAGGTCGGCCCCCGAAAAGCCGGGCGTCTCCTGGGCCATCCTCCGCAAGTCGACATCCTCCGCCAAGGGCTTGCCGCGGGCGTGAACTTCTAAAATGGCTTGGCGGCCGCCCAAGTCCGGGGCGTCCACCAGGACACGCCGGTCGAACCGGCCGGGCCGCAGCAGCGCCCGATCGAGCACCTCGGGACGGTTGGTGGCAGCCAGGATGATGACCCCGACGTTGGCCTGGAAACCGTCCATCTCCACCAGCAATTGATTGAGCGTTTGCTCACGCTCGTCGTTGGCGGTCCCGAGCCGCACCCCGCGCTCGCGGCCGATGGCATCCAGTTCGTCGATAAATACGATGCAGGGGGCTTGGGCCTTGGCTTGGGCAAACAGATCGCGGACCCGCGAGGCCCCCACGCCCACAAACATCTCGACAAACTCGCTGCCGCTAAGCGAAAAGAACGGAGCACGGGCCTCCCCAGCCACTGCCCGCGAAAGCAGCGTCTTGCCGGTCCCCGGCGGCCCGATCAGCAACACCCCTTTCGGGATCTCGGCCCCCAAAGCCGTGTACCGGCGGGGATTTTTGAGAAAATCGACCACTTCCTGAAGCTCATACTTGGCTTCGTCGCAGCCCGCCACGTCGCTAAATCGCACGCCCGTCTCCTTGTCGGCCACCAAGCGTGCCCGGCTCTTACCAAAGCCCATCACCGCCTGACCGGCCCCGCGCAGCCCGCGCGACAAGAACACCCACAGCCCCACCATCAGGCCGATCGGCAGCAGCCAGTACATGAGGAATTGCGAGAGAAGACCCTGCCGCACCCCAGTAAACTTGACCTTGGCGGCTTCCAATTGATCCACCAGCTTGGGATCGTCAACCCGCACGGTGAGGAAGGGAAACGGCTTTTGACCTTTGGCTGCCTTGCCCTTGGGTGCGATCTGCCCGGTGATCTCCGTCTGGCCAATCTGGCACTTGGCCACCTCACCCTTGCTCAGATACTGCTTGAATTGGCTGTACGAGATGGTGCGGATGGTGGCGTTGTACAGCACGTCCTGCCATACCCATAGGACCAGCAGGAGAATGACGAGATACCACCACAGGTTCTGCCAGCCCGGCGGTACTCGCAAGACGTCGGGCTTTCTCGGCCGCGGATCATCCGCCATGGTTGGAATCTCCTTCAGGCGTCATGGAGATCGTTCCTCAAAAGGACGTTATCCACCCTACAGGTTAATGCAATTCCTCGCGGCGCCCTCCGGGCTTCCCGGCTGCGGTGGCGGCGGGTCGGTTCTCCTCCTGCCTAGTGGACACTTGGTTTCTGTCATTCGGCGCCTAGCGACGAGCCGGTCCGATGCAGCGGCGAGCCCTGCTTTCCTGCTGGCTGCCGCAAGGTGACGGCCAGACAGAAGCCGAGCGCTTTCCTCTTGATTATTCGGCCCTATAATTCGGGCAAGATATATGACCAAAACTCCCTAAGCGGCCGTCCAAGAACAAGTTGGGGACTGTCCCAATTTTCGTCCGACGAAAATGGGACTGTCCCCTTGGCGAAAGTGGAAGTTATTAACGGACGGCCGCTAAGATATTGCCGACACAATGTTGGTGACTGAAGGAACAGGATTGCCTTGAGCTTCAGGGGCGCGGCCGGAAAGGGAACACTATGTCTACTGAATTCCAGCAGTCTCCCGAACATGGATTTCCTGGGGCAATGCCGCCTCAGCATCAACCGCCTGTTATTATGGCAACGCCGGTCCGCCCCCGATATCACACGGTTACCTGGCTTGTGCTGGCGCTCCTGATGGTCCTGCTCTTATTAATCCCTTATGTTGCCCAGCAAGTTGCCTTTGCGATTGCGCGGGGTCAGGAATTGGCCAGAGCCCAAGTGGCCCGGAAAGTGCTGGCCGGGCTGCCCGCCTCGGGAAACCGTTATGCCTGGGTCGCCAAGATCATCGAACCGAGCGTGGTGGGGATCCAGACCACCATCCAGGTCGCCTCGCCCCTTGGAGAAGACTTGTTCTTCGGGCCGGAAATCCAGGCCAAGGCCCAAGGGTCGGGGGTGATCGTGGATCCCTCCGGATACATCCTGACCAATGCCCACGTTCTCGGCCAGGCTGCCGAAGGCGGAGTGACCGTGCAACTCAGCGATGGCCGGACCATCCAGCAGGTAACCATCGTTGGCGTGGATCCCGCCACGGATTTGGCCGTGCTGAAGATCGCGGCCGGCAATCTGAGCGCTGCCAAGTGGGGCGATAGCGCGGCCTTGCAGGTGGGCGACCGGGTGCTGGCGGTGGGAAGCCCCTATGGGCTGAGGGAAACTGTAACCGCCGGGATCATCAGCGCCAAGAATCGCACCCTCAGCATCGAGCATGTCCGCTACCAAGACTTCCTGCAGACCGACGCCGCCGTGAACCCGGGCAACAGCGGCGGGCCGCTGGTGAACATGAATGCCGAAGTGGTGGGCATCAACACGGCGATCTTCGGCCATGCCTATCAAGGCATCAGCTTCGCCATCCCAAGTGACTTAGCCAAAAAGGTCTACGATTTGCTTCGCACCAGCGGCATCTCCCGCGGCTGGATCGGGGTCGCTGTCCAACCCCTTACCAAAGTCCTGGCCGAGAAGTTCGGCCTGAAGGACACCCGCGGGGCGCTCGTGTCCCAGGTAGCCCCCGGTTCTCCGGCGGACAAGGCCGGGCTGAAGCCGGGAGATGTGGTGGTGGCGTGGAACAAACAGCCGATCACCAGTCCGGATGATCTTCGCATCGCAGCCGCCAGCACGCAGCCGGGCACGAAGGCGGAGATCGGCTTTTACCGCGATGGAAAGCAACAGGAATTGACAATCACGGTTGCCGCGCGTCCCAGTAAAGTGACGCAGTAGGGCTTGGATGCCGAGGCGACCTTCGGCCGGCTTGTTCAGCAGGTTTGCAGGCGTAGGCCAGGGAAGAATTCGAACCGACGCCCCGGTGATACCCACTTTCCGCACATCTGGGTTCCATTTTCTGCGAATTATTTGAGGTGGGCAAGTCATCGGCCATAGTCATTTGTGGGAAGC
>JAJYGU010000321.1 GCA_021784975.1 Planctomycetota bacterium | reverse complement strand
GTGGGCGTCGATCCGTCTGGCGAAATCGTAAGGGACTACCAAGGCCACCATCACCCGCCCGGTGTCGATGGCCCGCACCAGGTCGCGCTGGTTGTCGACGCCCATGCACAACGTGAAGTACGGCGAGCCGGCGAAGCGGCTGATCAGCTCCCGGCTGCGGGCGGTGCCGCTCTGGTCCCAGACCACCATCGGCACATGATCCACGTCGAGCGTCAGCGCGTAGCCGAACAACAGCAACATCAGGATGGGTATGAGGATCGCCATCGCCAGGCTGCGAAAATCGCGGAGAACGTGGAGGAATTCCTTGCGGGCAACCGCCCAAACCCGGCGGGCATTCATCGCTGCACCTCTTGTTGCGGCTGCTCGGCGCGGTCGCGGGCCTCGATCAGCGAAACAAACACGTCTTCCAGCGACGGGGTGATCTGCTCGATCCGCTCGACGGCCACTCCTGCCTCCGCCAGCCGCTTTCGCACCTCGGCCGCGGCCTGTCCGCCATTTTCCGCCACCAGGTGCAGCCCCTTGCCGAACATGGCCACTTCCTTGACGCCCGGCAGTTCGGCCAGCATGGACATGGCGGTTTCGGCGCGATCGCAAAGCACCTCGAGCACGTCCTCCCGCATCAATTCGGTCTTCAGCACGTGCGGGGTGCCCAAGGCGATCAGCTCGCCGCGATAGATCAGCCCCAAGCGGTCGCAGTATTCGGCCTCGTCCATGTAATGGGTGGTGACGAAGATGGTCACGCCCTGGGCCGATAGCTCATAGATCAGGTCCCAAAACTGCCGGCGGCTGATGGGATCGACCCCGGAGGTGGGCTCGTCGAGAAAGACGATGGGTGGCTGGTGCAGAATCGCGCAGCCCAGGGCGAGCCGCTGTTTCCAGCCACCGGAAAGGATGGCCGTCGGGCGGCGACGGTGCTCGGCCAGGCCCGACATCTCGATCACCCACTGCTTGCGCAGTTGGCTCTTTTCCGGCGGAATGCGGTAGATGCCGCTGTAGAAGTCGATGTTCTCCTCGACCGTCAAGTCTTGGTACAAGGAGAACTTCTGGCTCATGTAGCCGATGTTGGCCTTAATTTGTTCCGACTGGCTGCGGATGTCGAAGCCGGCCACCGTGCCCGAGCCTCCGCTGGGGGTGAGGATGCCGCAGAGCATGCGGATGGTGGTCGACTTGCCGGCGCCGTTGGGGCCGAGGAAGCCGAAAATCTCCCCGCGGCGCACCTGGAAGCTCACGCGGTCGACGGCCACAAAGCTGCCGAAGCGTTTCTCCAGCTTGTCAACGGTGACGGCGTGGTCGTTGTTCATTGCCAATCGAGCGCTGCCGGCTCCCTTTCCGCCAATACCGAGACGAAAACATCTTCCAGCGAGGGCTCGATCTGGCGGATGCCGGTCAGCGCCAGACCGGCTTGGCCGAGCGCGGCCTGGACCTCGGCGGCCAAGCGGTTGGGCTCGGCGCAGACCACGTGGATGCGGTCGCCGAACAGGCCCACCGAGCCGGCCGACAGTTGTTGCTTGAGCCGGCCGATCGCCCGACGCGGCTCGTCGGTACGGATTTCCAGGATGGCCCCGCGCATCAGGCGTTTGACTTCAGCCGGCGTGCCGCAGGCATACAGTCGGCCGCGGTGGATGAGCCCTACCCGGCTGCACCGCTCGGCCTCGTCGAGATAGGCCGTCGAAAGGAAAATCGTCACCTTGTCGCGGAGCAACTGGTAGAGGATTCGCCAGAAATCGCGGCGCGACACCGGATCGACGCCGTTGGTCGGCTCGTCGAGGAACAGCACCTTGGGGGTGTGAATCAAGGCGCAGGCCAAGCCCAATTTCTGTTTCATCCCGCCGGAGAGATTGCCCGCCAGCCGCTTCTTGAACGGAGCCAGGTTGCTGAAGGCCAGCAGCCGGTCGACCTTGGCCTGCCGGCCGCGGCGGGGCTCGTTGTAGACGTCGGCGTAGAAGTCGAGGTTCTCCATGACCGTCAGGTCGGGATACAATCCGAAACGCTGGCTCATGTAGCCGATGGACTGCTTGATCTTTTCGGCGTCGCGGATGACATGATGACCGGCCACCCACGCCTGGCCGCTGGTGGGGTCCATGATGGCGGTCAAGAGCCGCATGGTGGTGGTCTTGCCGGCGCCGTCGGGGCCCACCAGGCCGAAGATTTCCCCCTCGGCCACCTCCAGTGTCAGGTGGTCCACCGCCGCCAGCGGTCCGAATCGTTTGGTCAGTTGATTGGTGCGAATGGCGGACATAGTGGCTAGCGGCGAGTGGCTAGTGGTTAGTGGCTGGTGGTTAGTGGCTGGTGGCTAGTGGCTGGTGGCTATTTGTCGGAAGTCATGGGTCAGGGATTAGGGATTAGTGATCAGGGATTGGCCCGGCCACTCGCCACTAGCCACTACTCCCCCAACTGAATTTCGGCGTCGGCCGGCATGCCCGGCTTGAGGTCCATGCTGGGCGGATTCTTGATATCGATCTTAATGCGATAGACCAGCTTCACCCGCTCCTTTTGGGTTTGCACGTTTTTGGGGGTAAACTCGGCCTCGGAGGAGATGAAGCCGATGCGGCCTTCAAAGGTCTTGCCCGCATCGGTGGTCACCGTCGCCCGTTGGCCGACCTTTACCCGCTGCAGATCGGGCTCTTCGAGGTAGGCCCGCAGCCAGACGTGGACCAGATCGCCCACGGTAACGATGGGGGTGCCGGCCACCACGTATTCGCCGGGCTCGATATTCTTCGATAAGACCACTCCCGACAGCGGCGAAAAGACGGTGGCGTAGCCGAGCCGGGTCTCCGCCAGCTTCAGGTTGGCGGTAGCCTGTTCCACCTTCGCCCGCGCCTGGTCGATGGTCTCCTTGCGCGGGCCGGCCACCACCAGGTCGTACTGGGCCTTGGCCTGTGCCAACGCGGCGCGGGCTTGTTCGATGACCTGCTTGCGATACCCCTCCTGCACCAACTTGCGTCGGGCCTCGGCCTCCAGGTGCTTTTGCACCGCGACTTGGTAGGTGGTCTGGGCTTGGTCGTACTCTTCGTTGGAGATCGCCTTGCGCTGGAAGAGCTGCTTCGACCGTCGCAGATCGATCTCGGCCTGACGTTCGTCGGCGGCGGTGGAAAGCGCGGTTGCCTCGGCGGCGGCGATCTCTTGGGGCCGCGAACCGGCCTCCAGGTCGGCCAATCCCCGGCCGGCCTTGTCCAGGGTAGCCTTGGCGGCGGCGATTTCCTCGGGCCGCGAGCCGGCCAGCAACTCGGCCAAGGCGGCCTGAGCGGCGTGCAACTCCGCGCGGCGCAGGTCCACGTCGCAACGCAAATCCGAGGTGTCGAGATCGGCGATCTCGTCGCCCTGCTTGACCATCTCGCCTTCGTCGACCAATCGCTTTTCCACCCGGCCCGGAATCTTGAAGCTCACCTGGGCCTCGGTGACTTCGATATTGCCGGAAACCCGGATCCGGTTGGGATCGCTGTCGGTGCGGGCCGCCAGGAACCAATAGGCCGCTCCACCGGAGGAGACCAGCACTACCGCGCCGGCCAGCACTAGGATGCGCGAGCTCATGCGAGACCTCAGAGGTGAACGTCAATTCACATCTTGCGGGTAATCGTTCATGGGGCGACTGTCCTTCTGACGGGCACCGACGCAAACGCGTGGGCCGGCGAGGAATCCGGCCTGCTCGAGGGACCGCGTAGATCCTTCGCCGCCCATGCTGCGCACGGTGCCCGTCAGGATGACAGGCTTGTTCGCGGCCCGTGAAGGATCACTCATGGGGTAATGCTCTCTTGCGGCTCGGCCACGGCCGCACAAAACATCTTCCAGGCGCGTTGGGCGTGCCGGGTGACATCAAAGCCCCCTTCGGTCAGGTGCCAGAGGATTCCGGCCGGCACGACCATGCCCAAAAACGCCATGACCACCGTCTGCACGTCCAGCTCCTTGCGGATGCGTCCCTGTCGCTGTCCGACGCGAACCAAGGCGTCCAGCTCGTCGGTGTAGCGGCGGAGTACCGCCAACACCCGTTGCCGGCGATCGGGCCGCCCGGCATGGACGTCGTCGGAGAAGATCAGCCGGGGAATTGCCCGGCCTTCGCGGATGAAACGCACGTGCCGCATCAGGACGTCCCGCAGGCAGTCCAGCGGATCGTCGTGCTCCTCGCGGGCGGCTTGAACGTTGGCCAACAACCGCTCCTGGATGCGGTCGAGCACCGCCGTCAGGATCTCTTCCTTGCTGCGGAAGTGCCGATAGATGCCCGAGGGGACCAGCCCGACTCGGCGGGCCAGGGCGGCCACGCTCAAGCGGCGGAGCCCCTGGTTGGCCACCAGGCTCAAGGCGGCCTCGGCGATCTGCCGACGGCGAACTTCGGTGTTGAGTTTTTTCTCGGCCAGGCTGCACCTCTATTGTGATTATACATTCACAAGCGGGGCGGGTGCAATAGCCGGAGTATTCGCGAGAGCCGCAGGGATTAGGGATTGGTAATCCCGGTCGTTATCCGTCTTGCGCTCTCGGATTTCGGATTTGTGAGCAGGGCTAACGGCGACTTCGCCGACGGCCTGCGCGGCGGGACGGTCAGCGAGGCCCAGGGAAGCGTGGCCGCCAAATTTAGCCCCGCTTCAGTTGGCTCCAGGGCCGGATGATGAATTACGCGCAGGTGCAACCGTACGACGATTAACCGGAAGCCGCGAATCGACGCGAATGAAGGCGGATTGATCTAGAAAACGCCCCCGGCTGTGTGGGCAACCGGGGGCGTCTCAATTCGCAAGGTTCGGGACGCTACGCACGCAGGCACGTCAGGCCACACCGTGCCTGACGAATCATTATAAGCTCGACTCGTCGAGGGTATTGACTGGCCCGTCGGCCAGCACCGGGGTATACGCGCCATACGGGGGAATGCTGGTGGGGCTGGTGGTAGTGCTGTTCGAATAAGTCTCAGAGTAAGACGATTGGCCTGCGGCGTTAAGTAGCGCCGCCCCGTTGGGTGTCATGAGTTGCTTGAACACGTCCAAGCTGATGCCTTCCCTAATTGGGCTCACGTGCCCGTCACAGAAGGCCGAGACAAAGATCCCGCCGTGACGAGAATTGATCTGGCCATTCACATTGGAAATTCCAGTTATGTTAAGCGAACCCCACTCGAAGGCCAAGTCCAACTCGCTGTGCGCAGCATTCCCTCCAAGGTCAGCGGTGCCATAGTCATCCGGGCAAGGACTGTTCCACTTCGGATACGGGCGATAGTGGTAGAGGGTCGGGGTGCCAAGCGTGCTGTCCAGCGAAGTCACCTGGGGCGACACCATTCCCAATCCCTGCGTGACGTATTCCTCCATCCACAAATACGGCGGGCGCGCTGGGGCGCTCTGGGCGGGGTTGGTAAGACCTTGGTAGGCAGTCGGCGTCTGCAACGACTCCGACAGCAAGAGGGTGTTGGTCGTCCCGTCATGGGCGCTAATGTAATCCGCGCTCATTTTTGCCGGGACGTTGGTGTCCCCGGTAGCCGCGAGGCCCTGCCGGTTGGTGTACAGGTTGAAGCACACGCCCAAGCGGAGATCGTTGTCCACACCGTTACGCCCGCGATTGACGACATACGACAGCGCCGGGCCACCCGCATCAGGCGGGTCGCTGGGACATTGTAGAACGCCGAGACTCAGGACATAGTTGCCAAAGGATAGGGTCTGCGCTGCCGGGGGACTCGTTTTGCTCGGACCAATGCCGGCGCCGCCAGCCGTTAGGCTTTCCCAATTGTTGTAGAGGTCGTTCCGCTCCAACAAAGGCAGGATCATAACCACCCAGCTTACAGGCGTAGCCAGAGCGGTGGGACTCGCGGCGCGAGCGATCGGGGTAGGTTGGGTGGTAAAAACATCCGGCCCCATCGGATTGACGTAACCCGGGAAGTAGTGATGGGCTGATTCGTAGTTGATCAGCGCCAATGTGAGTTGCTTCTGATTGTTGATGCAGGTGTTTCGCCGCGCCGCCTCGCGGGCCGCCTGCACCGCCGGCATCAACAGGCCGACCAACGTGGCGATGATCGCAATCACCACCAACAGTTCCACCAGGGTAAAACCACTCGCGGGCCGACTGCCCGCCCGTTTGACCGCGCACCAGCGCTCCACTTGGCCGACCATAATCCACCTCAATCCCGATTGAAAGCCCTTGCCTAGAAAGATTTTCTCACAATCCTCTCAAAAAATCCAGCGATTCGGGCAAGAATCCGATCTGTCCATCTGCGGTGGCATGCGGTTCCCCTTAACATGCGGGTATCCCCGGAAGCTGTCAAAATATGCCGGTTAATCCAAATGTCAGAGCTCCGGCCAGCGGACTAAATCCTATATCGGATGCGGCCCGATCTTTCCCTACGGTGAGTACGTCGGGCATTTTTCGCACATTGGTGCTAGAGCGATGTCAGCATCAACAGCGCATGGCGAGAACGGGCGGTGGGCGGCAGCAGGTCTGCCGACACGGGCGAGTCTCCCGAAGGCAAGGAGCTAATCGAATGCGTAAGTCAATCCTCCCATGGGTGTATCTGCTGGTCGCTGGGCTGCCACTGATCCTGCCCGCACAAACGGTTTGGGCAGGCGACTGGGGTTGCCTCAACATCACCAAGTGGTTCCAGGGGACCAAGCTCGACGAGCACTGCCCGAAAAGTTGCAAGCAGTGCGGCCACGAGGCCTGCGTTGAGCGGGCCCCGTGCAACGATTGTGTCAAGGGCGAGAAAAGGGTCTACAAGACCAGCATTCACTGCCAAAGCATGGCCGTCCCCGAAGTGAAGTACCAGTGGCGGTGGATGTGGGTAGAGAAAGACGTCCCCGCCGACTATTGCAAGACCGAATGTGAACCCAAGAAAGTGGAGCACGTGCACCAGGTCGAACATTGGGACAAGACCGATCTGGGCGGCGGCTGCGAGCTCCACTGCAAGACCTGCCAACCCCAGGTCGAAAAGCTGACCTGCCAGACCTGCAAGAGCGAGCCGGGCAAGACCACCATCCGCGTCCATTATTGGTCGTACGTCATGGTTCCCTACACGGTCTACCGTCAGGTGAAGCAAGAGGTCTGCGTGAAGCAGCCGCGCTGCGAGAAAGCTGACGTTCCGGTCACGCGTTATGTCGCCGAGTCCTGCTGCGGACCGGGCTGCAAGGGCTGCAAGCACTGCCAACATCGAAACGATCCCTAGACCCTTTCCCAGGAGACTGTCCCGAGTTTCGCGGCGGGCAGGACCTGTTCTTCCTCAACCGCCGTACTCGCCGCGAAAATGGGACTGTCCCCCTAGAGGTTTCTGTTCCACCAGGGAGTGAGAAAAACATGTTCACCAACCGCTGCATCTGCCGGAGTCGAATCGTGGCGATTGGCTGGGGCCTCTTGGGCGCCGGTCTGTTGATGGTGGTCCTGGCCGAGCCGGCGCGGGCGATTCCCGTGTTTGCACGCAAGTACCAGACCGGCTGCATCACTTGCCACAGCATGTACCCCAAGCTCAATGACGTAGGCGAAGCCTTTCGCCGCAACGGCTACCAATTCCCCACCAACGAGGACGTGCTGGTGAAAGAGGAACCCATCAAGTTGGGCGTCGATTCCTACCGGGACATGTTTCCCAACTCGATCTGGCCGTCCAACCTGCCGAGCATCCCGGCCATCTCGCTGTTCGCCCAGGAGCAGAACATCGTCAACCTGCGGCCGAAGGGGCAGCAGACGAACTGGGATTTCGCCTTTCCCAGCGATATCGAATTGATTGGCTCCGCCGGCTTCGGCCGCGACATCAGCTCCCTGTGGAACATCGGATTCTCACCGGATGGAAGCGTGGGAGTGGGGCGGGTCTTCGTGCAATTCGACAACCTGTTCTCCTGGTCGCAAGACGAGGATGAAGACGGCACCCACCTGGGCAGCCGCTGGGCGGTCCTGCCCCCGCACGCAATGAACCTGAAGATCGGCAAGATCGATCCGGGGGTCGTCCCCCACGTCATCTCGGAGGAGTCGTTCCCGCTGCTGCAATTCCCGGCCATGCCCACCAACACCTTCGAACTGGGCCAGACCGGATTTGCCCTGTTCGCCGAGCAGCCGGGGATTGAGTTGAACGGCGTCATCGACCAATATTGGTCCTATTGGGTCGGCGTCGCCAACGGCGGAAGCGCGGTCTTTCTGCCCGATGACGACAACACCTTTAAGGATATTTACTTCCGAATAGCCCATAAATGGTACGGCTATCCGATGGACGGAGTCATCGGCACCCCCGAGCAGGTCGGCGGCGCGGCCCAAGGCGCTCCCAACGACCCGGCGGTCTACAACACGCCGGGCCTGGATTTCTGGCGGACCTGGGGCCTGGAGACGGGCGTATTCGGCTGGTTCGGCAAGTCGAACATTGCCAACCTTCCCTACATAAACGCCACCGGCATCGCCTACGACCCCAACAACACGGCCACCTTCAAGAACGACTATTTTGAACGCATTGGCCTCGACGGTCGTTTCCAGTATTCCAACCTCGACATCTATGGGCTGATCTACATGGGCAACGATCCGTTCCCCGGCTTCCTACAAGACGAGATCACCCCCGCCGGTCCCACCCAGCACATGGGCTTCTTCGTCCAAGCCGACTACCAGTTCAAACCCTGGATCCTGGGCTTTTTGCGGTATGAGCAAGTGAAGATCTTTAATAACGGCCTGGCGGACTATACGGTGGCGTCTGATGGAACCCTAATCTCCGGCGGGGAAGAGGCGCGGGTGGTGCCCGGCGTGGTCCTGGCCATTCGCCAGAACCTGCACTTGTCCAGCGAGGTGTACATCGACGCCCGCAACGTGCCCGTGGCCAGCGGCTACCCGGAAGCGACTGACCAATGGATTACCACCCTCATGTTTGCCTACTGATTCAGCCGACAAGAAAGGAAGCAAGTTACCAGATCGGAAGGGAGTCCGAGATGGGTTATCGCGGGTGGCTCGCTACGATTCTGCTCGCTTTGGCGTGGCCGGCAGCCATGCCGGCGGGCATTCTCGCCCAGGATTTCAACCCACCGGCGCTGCCGACTGCCTCGCCGACTGGGCAGCCAGCTAACGGCTCTTCTCCGCGGCAGGGGGATCAGCCAGCTTTTGCAGACCACGGCGATTGGCTATCGTCCAACCTGGTCCCCCCGGAGTGGCCGGCAAATCCCGCGGTCGGGTCGATCGGCAACCAATCGCTGCAGGCCACGTTCGCCCCCCCAGCTCCATCGAGGCTTCAGTTTCCGCCGGCCGGTTGCGCTCCCTCAGGCCCGCCGGCCGGCCCGTCTCCAGGCATGCCGGCCGCCGGTCCGGCAGATTCGCGGGCTTCCATCTTCCAAATGGTCATGGCCGCCGGCGCGGTCAGCGGGCGGCTGTTCAACCGAGGACGCCCGCTGGTCAATTGCCGAGTGCTCATCGTCCCCATGCGTCAGCAGGACGGGGCCTACGCATTCGATCCCGAGCGTAAGATTCTCGATGCCATGACCGACGCCCAGGGGACCTACCAGTTCATCAGCGTGGCCCCGGGGGCGTACAAGCTGATGTGGCTGCCGCGCGGGGAGAACCGCTGGATTCGCCGCATCTCCATGCGCCCCGACGTGACGGTCCGGGCCGGCGAGACCACGCATCTGAAAGACATCCGCGTCGCCTTGCAGACCATCAACTGAGGCGATTACCAGGGCGTTGCCCTTCGCTGGGAGAACGGCTGGGCCTTCGGCCCGCATCTCGTCTGGCCTTCAACGTGGATTCGGCTGGCCTCGTGGCTTTGGTTTGTCCCGAAGTGCGTGCCCCGAAGGGGCGTCGGTTCACCCAGCGAAGGGCATCGCCCTGGTTACGAAGGACGCCCACCATCCCACCGACTTTTCACCACCCCGTCTTCCGGCCCAAGGGGCCAACCGTTCTCCTCAATCCCACGCATGACGCTCATCGATTTCGATTTCATGCTTCTGACAAATCAGGCGGAACTCCTCCTGAAAGGACAGGGTCCGATGGTGTTCAGCCTGACGCTCGATGTAATCGATCACCTGCGGCGCCGCCGACTGGCTGACCGAGAACGCGCCGTAGCCGGCCTGCCAATGGAAATCCGAGAGGTCACATGCCCGCCGCTTGATCCACTTCGAGGTCTCCGTCTTCAAATGTTCCAACAACTTCGCCACGCTCACCGTCCGTGCCGGACCGCAGAGGATATGCACGTGGTCGATCCAACCGCCCGCCCGCACCGGCGGGCAGTTGATCTCCTTGGCGTGATGGCTTAGCATTCGGAACATTTCCTCGCGGAGTTCCTCGTTCTGGAGATACGCGCGGCGTCCCGCGGTGCTGAAGGTGATGTGCAACCAGATCCGTGCGAGCGATTGAGGCATAGGAAATGTTGGCCCGTTGGGCCGACGGGTGATTGAGAATAGAAGGATGGATTATCTCTCGGCGGCGAACCGATTACCAGGGCGCCCCTTTTGCCAGGGCGTTGCCCTTCGCTGGGAGAACGGCTGGGCCTTCGGCCCGCAACAGGACCTTGCATGGCAATCGCTCAGCAGCTAAACTCATTGCCGACCCTAGGGGCTCTTATCCTTCCCCATGAATAAGCCTGTTCCTCCCGTCGAAATCGCCTTTCGCATTCCCGGACAATGGTCGCGTCCGCAGGAGCTGATCGAGCGCCTGCCGGCCGGCTTCCGCTTTACGCCTGAAGCCCTCGTCCTGCCGGACGACGCGCGGGTCGAATTTGGCGCGGTGCAGGCCGATGCTCAGTTTGCCGGCATATTTCGGGCTTCCTGCCGCCAACCGGCCACGGACGATGAACTCGAGACGGTGGATGGCTACACGGTGAACGTGCTCTTGAGTGGTCCCGGCGGTTCGATGCAGGCCGCGCGGACCATGATGCAGGCCGGCGCCGCCATCGTGCGGGCCGGAGGCGCGGGCGTCTTCATCGACAACTGCGGCTTGGCTCATGGCGGGCGGAACTGGCTCGAAATGGCGGACGACGGCGGCCCCGACGCCCTGAGCTTCGCCTTTGTGGCCATCATCCGCGGCGAGGCGGACGTTTGGACCATGGGAATGCACGTGCTGGGCCTGCGCGATGTCGTCATGAAAGGCGCCGATCTTGAATCCGGCGACTTTGACATGATCGAGGTGATCCGCTACTTGTGCCGGGGCGAAAAGCCGGTCGCCGACGGCCACTTGTTGGCCGACCTGCGCGGACCCCGTTTCCAGGTGTTCGAAGAGGAGTGCACGAACATGCCCGCGGGCGGTCCCATGCACAATCCGTTTGGCCAACTGAGGCTGGTGGCCATGCGGGACATCGCGGAGAGCAATTAAGCACCCTGCCCGCCCGGATGGCCCCCCGCGCGTCACGGCGTCTCAAAGGGATCGTCAATCTCGTGGCCGCCGAAGCGGCGGATGTGGTCCATGGCGTCGGTGCGAGCGCGGAAGGCGTGGATGTGGTTGCCGTTGGCCCGGTTGGTCACGATCGGGCTCTCCACGAAGACGGCCACATAGGCGTCCAGCGGATCGCCGTTGAGGGCATCGCGGACCAGCGCCTCCTTCACCGGCTGCTTTTGGGCCGCCAGCCAACGCCGGGCACACTCGATCGAGCAGAAGGAGTGGGTCACTCCGTCGGCCAGCTTCAAATCGACCCGCAGAGTGGGCGACAGGGCCTGCCCGTCCATCTCGCAACGCCTCCCCACCAGATAACGACTTGCCAGTCCGGCGGCCAGGGCGAGGATCGCCATCAGGCTCAAATAGCCCGCCGGCCATTTTCCTATTCTCATGCGATGGTTCCTTGGTTTTCGGGGCGAAGGGGACAGTCCCATTTTCGCGGCGAAGATGGCGCTTTTTGTGTGGGATGCTTCGTCCGCCGCGAAAACTGGGACAGTCCCCGTTGGTTGGCTACCATGGCGCTACCGCCAGATGGATGACTACCATGAGCACCGTGGCTACCAGCGTGGTGGCGGCCAGCAGACACATCCGCCGGCGCAAATCCAGAAAGGCCGCGGTCTGCGATTTCACCGGCACGCACACCGCCAGCACGGCCACCCAGCCGGCGGCGAAGATCCCTGTCGCCAGGTTGGCCAGCATCACGGGAGCGTCGGGGGCGTTGCGATTGACCATCAGACAATACAGGCAGTGATGAAACGGCAGCCGCATCAACAGCGGCGCCAGGACCTCGGAAAACTCCGCCAAAGAAGCCAAGCCCAGCCCCGCGGCCGCCGCCAAGAGCAAGACGTTGCCGATCAACGCCGTGATCGTGCGGCGGGCTGTGGGACGCCGAGCTTGTACCAACAGCCAGGACGCCGCCACGGGGACGCCGGCAAAGAACAACAGGTTGAGTACAATCCTGGCCGTCGAGCCGGGCAGGTCCCAGGGCAGGTAGAAGGCCGGGGCCTGCAACTGCGCGCTGCGGCGGGCCAGACAGCACGAGCAGCACGACACTTCGTTGAGCGAGTTCATGTGGAGCACGTAATAGGCGTCGGCCGCACAGGTGAAGACCACCAGGGCAGACACGGCGGCCAGGGCCGCCAGCCCGCGCCAACGCCGCGGCGGGCGGCCCGACCGGCGGCGGACCATTTCCACCAGCAACCAGCCGCCGAGGGCGAAAATGGCCACGGGCTTAGCCGCTTGGATGAGCGCCGAGGTCGCCGGCATGACCCGCGTCACCCCGTAGATGCACATGGCCCCAGGGACTTCGGCCACGAAACTGGCCAGCATGGCGTAAAGGAGCGGCCAGCCGACCATCAAGATCCCCAGCGAGGTGGCGGCCACCACGCTGGCCAGGTCCACGCTGCGTTCGGCGGCGCTTAGTTGCTGTTCGGTCCGGCTGCGGCGGACCCGCCACGCCGCCCACAACGCGGCGGCCGCCAAGGTCGCCCCGAGCAGCAGCCCGGTCCCGGCCATGAACAACATCAGAACACTGTAGGTGTTAACGATCATCGCACTTCCTCCAAGCGCCCGGCAACCATGTGAAATCGCCGCGTGCCATGGACAGCCAGGGCGGGTTCATGGGTGGTAATGACGACGGTCTTTCCGGCGGCCGAAAGAGACGCCAGGGCCGCGACGATTCTTTGGGCCGACTCGAGATCGACCTGGGAGGTGGGCTCGTCAGCCAGCACCAAATCGGGCCCGTTCACCAGCGCCCGAGCAAGCGCGACCCGCTGCTGCTGCCCGCCGCTGAGCTGCTCGGGTGGCCGCTCGGCGACCTCGGCGAGGCCGAGCCGTTCCAGCCACTCACAGGCGGCGTCTCTGCGGGCCCGCCAGGGCATTCCGGTTGGCACCAGCGGCAGGGCCACGTTTTCCCAGGACGACAGGTTTGCCAGCAGCTTGAAGTCTTGGAATACCAGGCCGATCCGCCTGCGCCGCAAAAGCGCCAAGGCGGTATCCGACATCTCGGCCAGTGATTGGCCGAACAACTCCGCTGCGCCGTCGTTGGGACGGTCCAGCCCGGCAATCAGACCCAAGAGCGTCGTCTTGCCGCAGGCGGACGGCCCCGAGATCAGGGCTATCTCTCCGGCCGCCAACTCCAAGTCCACCGAGTCCACCGCCCGCACCGGATCGCTGCGGGTGGCGGGATAATACCGGGTGAGTTGGCGAGTGCGAAGGGCGACGGGCATGGACATTCCCCGGTCAACGAATACTCTCGGCCGGCAGTCGGGTAGCGATCCGCCAGGTCGTATACAGCCCGCCCACCATGGTGATCGTCAGGCACAGGAGCAGTGCCAGCCCGGCAGCGGCGGGGGTGAATTGGGCCGGCACCGAGAAGGGAGCGATATTGCCCAACTCGCCGATGAAAAACTGGGCCACCACCGCCCCGTTGAACAGCCGTACCCATAGGTAGCTGGCCAGCACGGCCAGGCAGGCGGCAATCACCGAGAGGAACATTTGCTCGAAGCTCACCATCAGCATCACGTCGGTGGTCTGCCAGCCGAGGGCCTTGCAGATGCCGATTTCGCGATTCCGCTGGGAGAGTCCCAGGCCGGAAGCGATCAGCAAGGCGGGAATGCCAACCGCGAAGGCCACCAGGAACCACACCGTGAACACGCCTTGCTGCTGGCGAAAGCCCTTGTCCAGGTAGGCGGCCACCTCGTCCTTTTTGGTTTGCAGCCGGTAGGGAAGGTCGCCGAGGATGGACAAGGCGTCTTCCCGGACCGCCTGGATATTGCCCGGTCCAGGGCGGCAATAGATCAAGAAATCGGAGGCATGGCCGGGCAGTTCGAAGAGCTTGCCGGCGTCCGCCAACGTCAGGCACACCAGTTGCGCGCTCCAGATGGTGGATTGGCGGGGAAAGATGGCCGAGAGGCGGAAGGCCATGGTCGCGTCGCCGACTTTCAAGGTGAACTGTTGGCCGATGTGGAGGGCGTAGTGATCGGCCAAGGCTGAGCCGATCATGGCCTCACCGTCCCGCAAGGCCCTCTCCGGCCCCGGCTTCTCGGGCCATGGGGCGAGCTTGGTTTGCTGCGGTTCCAGGCCGAGGATCACCACCAGCGACGTGTCGGCCTGCTGCGCGTCGGGCGGGCCGATCACCGCCGTCGCCCGACCCACGATCCGCGGGACCACGGCAGTGATATTCGGACTGCGGCGAAAGGCGGGCAGATATTTCAGCGGCACGGCGGCGTTGCGGCCGAACTGGTCGAGGGTCAGATAAAGGTCCGGCCCTTCGCGGACGGAAAGGGCCGCATCGGCCCGGATCCCCTCGGAAATCGCCACCCCGGTCACGTAGGGGCCGCAGATGGCCACCAGGCAGGCCACCACCACCGCCGAACGGATTTTGTAGCGAGCCAAGTTGCCGGCGGCGGCGAGAAAAAGGTTCAGGTAGACATTCACGACGCTTTGGGTCACCTCGGGCGGCCGTCAAAGAAGGAGACCGTATCTCGATGTTCGGGGCAGTAACAGTAGCCGCCCGGCAAGGGGTACTCGGCGCAGGTGCAGCCTTCGATGCGGGGATCGAAATTGACGAAGCACCAACGGGGACAGACGCTGGCCCCGAGTCCCAGCCCGCCGGCCATCCGCTGGAACTGTTCGGCCCAACGACGACGGCTGGTCGAGACCCGGCCGGCATCGGCAACCAGCACGGCCGCGGTCACGATCACCAACCCGCCGGCCAACATCAGGACCTTGCCAGCGGACGACCGCGCGATATTGCGGACGAAGGCCCTACTACCCCTGAGGCTTGGCAGGCGCGGCAAAGGAACGAAGGTAGACAATGACATCTCGGATCTGCTGCTCGGTCAAGGTGTGCTCCCAGGCGGGCATCAACACCGACTCGCCCACCGAGGGGCCGCCTCGGGCGATGGCATACTGGAACCGCTCGTCGCTAGTACCCTGCCAGAGTTGGGCGTTGGTGAAATCGCGGGGACGCGGATTGAGCTCGCTGGCGTTGAAACCGTTTCCCCTGCCGTGCTCGCCGTGGCAAATCTGGCAATAATGGTCGTAGACCACCCGGCCGCGGTTGCGGGCCTGCGCCCGCGCGCCGAGCGGTTGGCGAACCGCCAGCTTCTCGATCTGCGAGGGAGGAACAGCGCCGCCTTCTCCCTGCCGCGCACGGACCCAGGACATCGCCAAGAAGGCAAAAACAAAGATGGCGGGCAGCAGCCCCATCAGCACGATCGAAAAGCCACGGCGATAATTCATCACGACTCCTCCCTCCACCAGCCGGGGACTGGCTCATTTTTCGGCCCGTTTCGGCGTCCCGCTTGCACGTGCCCGAAGGCCGAAAAATGTGCCTGTCCCCTTTGGCCCGCTCAATAATCAGGACAGTCCCCTCACTTTTTCTTCTGGAACTCGGGGTTCTTCAGGCTTAATAGGTAGGCCGTCAGGTCCAACGCCTCTTGATCGGTGAACCCTTGGTTGGGCTCGATGGTCCCCGGCACCAGCGACTGCGGATTCTTGAGCCACTGATAAACCCAATCGCCTCGCAGCTTGTCGCCGACCCAGGTCCCGTGCGGAAACTCCGGCACCTGGGTGGTGAAGGCGGGGCCGACGTCGCCGCCGTGCTCGTGAAGCTGGTGGCAGGCGATGCAGCCCTTGGCGTCGAACAATGCCTTGCCGCGGGCGACGTCCGCCTTTGGGGATCCCTCTTTCCAGCCAGTCCCAACCCGCCGGTCCACAAAGACCTGCGAGATGTAGCCGGCCATGAAGTGAGCCTGCTTGTCGGGAAAGTTGAAGATCGGCATGGCGATGGTGATCATGCGTCGCATTGAATAGGGCCGCTTCAGGTAGGCCTCCAGCCAATCGCGGTGGACCTTGTTTCCTTCGTAGGTGATGTCGCAGGCTTGCGGCGTGCCGGAGCCGCGAATGCTGTGGCAGGAGAGGCAATCGTAACGCTCCTCCAAGGCGCCGAAGTCGTCTTCGGGGTCGAAAATGACTTTAGTCTTTTTGGGAACTTCATAGCGCCGCGAGGAAATCCGGTCGGCGTTCAAGCCCATCAAGGCAATGGTCAAGGCCTCGGCATCGGGGTCGCTCAAGCGGAAGTCGGGCATCTTCAGCGACGTCAAGGCGCCCGCGTCGTTCAGTTTGCCTTCGAGCCAGGCGGCCTGCTGGGCGGCAGGGGCGTCCGGCAGTCTCAAGCCGTGGTCCAGCACCCCCTCCTCCTGCACCTTGGCCAGAATGAAGGCCAGACGTTGCCCCTCGCTCCCCTCCGGCAACGGCATGGAGGCGGAAAACAGGGCGGACGGCTGCAAGTTGCGCCACAGGGAGGCGGCCGGGTCCTCGTTAATCGGGACATGAAAGCGGCTGGCCAGGGCCTTGGGCGACTTGAGCTTGGTATATAGGAAATCGGGGAGCGTGCGCCGCACGTGCGCATCGCCGAAATCCAGATCATGCACCGCCTTGCTGCCTTCGTAAGTCAGATCGGGGCAGTCCGGCTTCGCGGTCTGACCGGGCAGATCGTGGCAGCCGGCACAATCCAGTTGGGCGTAGAGTCGCTTACCCTGCTCGACCAGCTCCTTCGTGACCGGCGGCAGCTTGGGGGCCTTTTTCTCCGCGTCCCGCAGGTCGTAATCCACCCATTCTTCCATGGCGTACTCGGCCAGATCCTGCGCCTGTTTCTCGGTGAAGTTGAAGCGGGGCATGGTGGTGTGCGGATACATGGCATGCGGGTTCTTCAAAAAGGCCACCAGCCATCGCTGGTTGACCTTGTTGCCCAGCTTGCGCAGGTCGGGACCGAAAGTCCCTCCCACCGGATTGCCCTGGTCGTCCTCGCGGGTTACATGGCAGACAATGCACTGTGACTCCCGGAATATGTCGGCCCCGGCGCCGTGATTTCCTTTCGGCTGCGGCATCGAGTCGATCGCCGGGTCCTTGAAGCTCATCAGATACGCGCCGATCGCGTTAGCGGCCGGCGCGGGAAGATGAAACACGGGCATTTTGCCCTTGGGCAGATAGCCCTTGGGGTTCATGATCCACCGGTTCAGCCATTGCCGCGACACCTTGCTGCCGATCACCGCCAGGCGAGGCCCCACCTTGTCCCGATTGACGAGGTCGTCGGCCACGTGGCAGCCAACGCAACCCAAGGTCTTCAGCAAGTCTTTGCCGTGGGTCAGCACCGGGGCTTGGGGAATCTCATCTTCGTGGTGGCATTGGCTGCAGGTCGCCTGAACGAAGTCGCCGATCAGCACCGGTCGGTGCCAATCCGCCACCTGGCCGTGCGCATCGGCCAAGGTGGTCGCTAACCCCTGGCCGTGATGACACATCGTGCAACCGAGGGCCTGGTAGGAATGGGTGGCCAACAAGTTGCCGGGATGCTTCTGGTACGGGCTCTCGGCGCCCTCCATCAGCGGATCGCTGGTGCCCAAGTGGCAAATCACGCAACGATCGGCCACCCCCAACTCCTGATTGTAAATCTGCACGAACTTGGGCGGGGTCGCGGCCACCTCGGCCGCCTTGGCGGGATCCTCGATCTTGTCGGCCAAGAGGGCGTAATAATCGTGCTGGTAGCTCTTCCAGGAGGGAGTCAGCTCGATCCAGTAGTTGACCATGCAGAGGGCCAGGATGGTCAACGAGGCAATGCCGAAATAAATCCTGAATGCCATGTCGCGGCCTGTCAGATGTTAAACCAGGGGGTGACGAAGACGTACTTGACGCCCCACGCCAGCCGCAGGAGGATCTTGGCGAAAACGCCGAACATCAGCAAGAGGAGGATCATGGTCACCACGTACCGCACGATTCCCCTCGTCTTGCGAAACCTGGGAAAGAGGACTGCCGGCACCGCCAGCCCCACCACAAAATACGCCAAGAGCACCAGCCCGCCCCACGGCGCAGGCCAATTCCAGGTGATGGCCACCGTCTCCTTCGGCACCGTCCAGTTCTCCCACGGCCAGTACCAGGTCCAACTCGGCCCGCGCATGAACAGCCCGATGAAGATCAGGGTGAACCAGAACATGAAACCGAGGGTAAAGACGGTGACCGGAAGTTTCCGTTTCGCCAGGGCATACTCCCCGACCCCTTGCCGACTGACGTCCAGATACGGGATGGCCGCCAATCCGAACAGGATGATGGCCGGCAGGGTCACGCCGGCAATCCACGGATCAAAATAGGCCAGCAACTCCTGCAGCCCCACGAAATACCAAGGGGCCTTGGCGGGATTGGGGGTGATGCTCGGATTGGCCTTTTCCTCCAAGGGGGCGTTGAAAGCAATGGCCAGGATCCAGAGCAGGATGATCGCGGTCAGCGCGGCCAGAAACTCGCGGAGCACCAGATGCGGCCAGACCTGCACTTCGTCTCCAGCCAGGTCGCGTTTTCCGCTGTACGTCGTTCCCCGGACGTAAGCCAGCAGGCGATACCGCGGAGACGGTCCGGCCGCGGGGGGCGGCGGGAAGGGAGCGGGCTCCTCGGCGATTTCGGGGGTCGGCGCCCCGGGGACCACTTCGTCGGCGGCCGGGCGAGAGATCCCGCCGTCCTTGCGAATCCGCCAGAAATGGATGGCGGCCAAAACCGCGAATACCAAGGGGATCGCCATACAGTGCAGCACGTAGAAGCGGATCAAAGCGTTCTGGCCCACCGCCGTACCGCCCAACAGCATGAAACGAATGTCGTTGTCCACCCGCACGCCGAGCAATTCGTGGAACGGCCCGGTATGGCCCACGAAGGGGGTCGAGCGGGCCATGTTGGTGCCCACGGTGACCGCCCAATAGGCTAGCTGGTCCCAAGGCAGCAAGTATCCGGTGAAACTCAACAGCAGGGTGAACATCAGCAACATCACCCCCACCACCCAGTTGAACTCCCGCGGCGGCCGATACGAGCCGGTGTAGAAGACGCGGGCCATGTGCAGGATGACCACCAGCACCATGGCGTGGGCCGACCAGCGGTGCATGTTCCGCAAGAAGACCCCGAACGGCACCGCGAACCGCAGGTCTTTCATCGACT
The DNA here is from genome assembly GCA_021784975.1 of Planctomycetota bacterium. Classification (GTDB taxonomy): domain Bacteria; phylum Planctomycetota; class Planctomycetia; order Pirellulales; family Thermoguttaceae; genus JAJYGU01. Next base: position 5,311 of record JAJYGU010000321.1, on the reverse strand, counting down.
CGTAGGCCCGATTCACGTCCGGCACGTAGTAAAACGTCAGCAGGATGCCGGTGGTCACCAGGATCAAAAACAGCAAGATCGCCGTGCCGCCCAGTCCCCAGGTGAAGGCAAACCGCAACGCCCGCCGGGGAAGCGAAACCGGGTGCAGGTGCAGGAAGAAGTTGCTGAAGACGGTCAGCGAACGGGTCCGCGCCGTCGTCGGCGCCTCGTGGCGGAAAAAGGACCGCCACAACTGCGTCTCCTTGATGCGCTGGCTCAATTTCGGACTTGCCATGGCTCAAACCTTCAGGACGTAGGGCGACTGGTTGCGCGGGCCGGGGCGGTCTTCGCGGCGATTCTTGTCCACCACGATCTGCCCGTTGACGCCCACCGACAGCGCCAGCCGATACAACGCCACCGGCGCCGGGCCCGCCAGTGGGTCGCCCTGCAATGAGAAAATGCTCCCATGACAGGGACACTTGAACAGACCTTCCGCCGAAAAGTAGTTGGTCAGGCATCCCAGGTGCGTGCAGACCCTCAGCAGGGCGTACAACACATCCTGTTCCCGGACCACAAACACCTGGTGCTCCTTGGCCCAACGATCGCTCACCGTGCCCGGCGGATAATCGCTGACCACGCCGATGCTGAATTGGGCCGGGGGCTCGTAGAGCACCTTGGGAAAGAAGAAGCGAAAGTTGGCGTAGAGCGTGCTCGCCAAGGCCGTCGCCAAACTGCCCAGCCCCAGCCAACTGAAGGCCGAGGCCAGAAAGCCTCGCCGATTCTTGCCCGCAACGCCGCCCTGATACGCCTCAGTCATAGACCCATCCTCCGCTTGCCTCGAAACGCCGCATACTGATGGCGCTGGTCGGGCAGCGCCGCACACAAAGCCCGCAGCGAATACAGGACGTCTCATCCAGCACCATCGCGTAGCCCTTCCCACGACGGGCCGCTTCGGGAAACTCGTCCCCGGTCTCCTCCCAGTCCACCCGTGACGCCGAAACCATGGAGATACAGTGGTAAGGGCAGATGTCCACGCAGCCGCCGCACAGAATACACCGTTCGCCGTCCAGGAAGATATTGTAATTGCAGTGCAGGCAGCGTTTGCCTTCGGCCACCGCTTGCTCGGCTGAGAACGGCAACTCCACCTCGGTGAATCCCATCCGCCGCTCCAGCGACAAGGTTGGGCAGTCCTGCCGCGGAGTGGCGTCGTAGTGGTCCCAAAGATCGCGGACCGGAATCTCGCAGAGCGTGCCGCGCTGCCGCCAGTGCACGTTGCGCCGCAGATACTGATGAATCGAGCGGGCCGCCCGGCGGCCGTCGGCGGTAGCATCGATGATTAGCCGAGGGCCGAAGGCCGCGTCGCCGCCGGCAAAAACTCCCGGGGCGGTGGTCGCCAGGGTGTGCGGATCGACCTTGATCGTGCCGCGGGGCGTCGTCTCCACGCCGTCGCCCGGCTGAAGGAACGACAGGTCGGAAACCTGCCCCACTGAGAGAATAATCGAGTCGGCCGTGATCACCGCCTCGGAGCCGGGAGTAAGCTGGGGGTTGAAGCGGCCGTTGGCGTCGAACACCGAGGCGCACTGCAGAGTCTGCAGTCCGGTGACCTTGCCCCCAACGCCCAGCACCCGGTTGGGACCCGTCGAAGGATGAAAGATAATTCCCTCCCGCTCGGCTTCCTCGACCTCGTAGCCGTGCGCGGGCATCTCGTCGCGGGTTTCCAAGCAGATGACGTGCACCTCGCGGCTGCCGAGGCGGCGGGCGGCTCGGGCAGCGTCCATGGTGGTGCTGACGGCCACTTGGTCGACGCCCTCGCGGGCGGCGGTGCGGGCCACGTCGATGGCCACGTTGCCCCCGCCAATCACCACTACTTTGTGGCCCAGCCAAACACGGTAACCCAGGTTCACGTTCAACAGGAACTCCACTCCGCGGAGCACGCCGTCCAGATCCATCCCTTCCATTCGCAAGTCGCGGCTGCGGTGGGCCCCGATCGCTAGAAACACCGCCTGGAACCCCTGCTGCTTCAAGTCCGGCAACAGGAAGTCCTTGCCCACCGCTTGCTCGCACTTCAGTTCCACGCCGAGATTCAGGATGGCGTCGATTTCCAATTTCACAATTTCTCGGGGGAGGCGATACTCGGGAATTCCCAAGGTGAACATCCCACCGGGCATCGAGGAGGCCTCGAACACCGTCACGGCATAACCCAGCCGGGCCAAGTCGTGGGCGCAAGCCAGCCCCGCCGGCCCGGAGCCGATCACCGCCACCGACTCGCCGCAACTTGGCAACCGGTTCAGTCCTGGCGCGTGGCCCAGCCGCGGATCGTGGCCATCGGTGGCCGTCCGCTTCAAGGCCCGGATCGAGATCGGCTCGTCGATCTTTCCCCGCCGGCAGGCCTGCTCGCAGGGGTGCGCGCAGACTCGGCCGCAAATGTAGGGAAAGGGATTGGGCCGCCGGGCAATTTCGTAGGCCAACTCCGCATCCTTCTCGGCCAGCGCGGTCACGTAGGCAAACGCTTCCGTGCCCACCGGGCAGGCAGCATGGCAACTGATGTTGTCGTGGAACCACTCGGCCCCGTCAACGACTCGCAGTCTGAATGGTTCCATCAATCCAACACCTTGACGCGGTCTAATGGCGGCCCAGCGTGAAGTCCAAGCTGGCCGTCTTGCCCGCTTCCACGGTAACCTCCGCCGACTTAGCTTTCAACTTCCTGGGTTGCGGATACCAGGCCACGACCGTGTAGCTGCCCGGCGGCACGTCCTTGATCTCGTAGGTGCCTTCCTTGCCGACCACGCTGAAAAACGGATTCTGCAAAACGAGGATGTGGCCTTCCATCTCGGCGTGGATGTTGCACAGCAGGACCAGGTGCCCCAACTGGTCAAAGGTGAACTTCCGCGAATCACCCTGGCCCCAGGTCCCTAAATTGTTGGCCGCGTAGGCGCCGTTCTTGCTGGCCAGCCAGTTGACGTTGTGGAGCAGCGGGTCGCTGTTGCGGAAGACCACGGTGGTTCCCTTGACAATCGGCAGGACGTGCGGAACAAAAACCAGCTTCCTCTGGTCCATGACGGCCGGTTTGGCCGACGGCTTATACTCGCCGGGAGCTTGCTTGATATAGACTACCACGTTTTCCGGGTTTCGCACGCCACTGGCAGTGATCTCGCCTTTGATCGTGCCGGTCTCCGCAGCCTGACCAAGGGCGGTTCCGAACATGGCAAACCCGGACCAGATCAACATCGAGCCAACTGCCGTCACAACAGAACGATTCATGAGACACCTCCAGCCCTAGTACGACTATTCAAAGTCCCGACGCGCGACGTGCGAGCCGGGGCTCAAGTCTCATCCTCTTGTCAAGGATTGCGAGCGCCCCAATTGTAGCGGGGCGGGCAACAAGCAACAGGTCTTCTTTTTTCTCCGCCGCCTCCGTAAGGATTTGGTTATCGACGATACCACCCCATTTTACTCCTACAGTGTACCCGACTATCTAGCGAACTGCAAGTGCCCAGCCAGAGATTTAGCCCAACTCGTGGCCTCCTCATCGCCGGAAGCCACCTGGGCCAGACTCAGTCGGCCAGATACTGCCGGATCAGGCGGATATTTTCTGGCGGGGTCTCCAGCGGCAGGGCGGCCGTGCCCATCACACAGTTGCCACGATCGCCGACGATTTCCAGCACGCGGTCGATTGCCCGATAGATCCGCGACGGATCATGGCAGGCGACGACGGCCGGATCCAGATTGACGCGGACTGTCACCTGGGGATGGGTACTGGCCACCCGCTCGACGAAGGCTTTCTGATCAGTCTCGACGTTGCAAGCGACATAGCTTGTATCGGTCGAGAGGATGTCGTCAATGACCGGGTAGGTGTTTCCGCCCGCGATGCAGGGCACCGGGTGACCTGCGCAATCCGAAGCGATTTCGAGCACCCGCCGCAGGGCCGGCATTTCCAGTTCGTGGAACTGCTTGGGGGAGAGGTTCGGCGGGGCGGCCGCCGACTCGAAGAAGGCCACATCCAGCCCGGCTTCGGCCACCGCCCGGCACAGCCCGGCCTGGTTCTCCGCCAGCCGCATGAGCATCTTGGCGAGCGGCTCGGGGGAGAGGGCGGCATCCAGGCAGAGATTATTGATGCCCCGCAAGTTGAAAGCGATCGAGAAGGGGCCGGCCACGGGCAGGCGGACGTCCGCCTCAGGAAACTCGCGCTTCAGACGCTTTCCGACCGCGAGCATCATCGCAATCCGCCCGTCCCGCCCGGGATCGAACGGTTTCAGTTGGATTCCTTCCTCAACCGTGGAGAGCAGCGGCTGGCGGATGGCCGGGACGGCGTCGTGGGTGGTGGCCACGACCTTCGCCCCGTACGCCTCGGCTTCGAGGTTGTAAATGTCGATGGCCACCGCGATCACCTGCTGATGATACTCCAAGTAGGCACGGCGATGGGCCTCGAACATCAGCTCTGCGTCGCGGGAGACTTCCCAAGGGCTGCGATCCACAAACCGGGCCGCATGTTCGTAGATCACCGGGGTAAACGGGATTTTCATGGGTGGGCCTTCGGGGGTCGTGCAGCAGCATCAGCCGCCTTTCGATCCTCCAATGTACGTACCTGTTTCGTTCCTATGCCCCCTAATTTGCTTGCATGGCCCGCCTACGTGGGCCTTTGGGATATCGGCCGCACGGAGGTCCTTACGGGGGCGGCAGGTCATCTCCCCCTGGCCCTGATAACCGGCACTGCGCCCGTCAATGAAAGTGAATCGTGGATAGTGGCAGGAGATCACGTCACGCAAGCTTGGCCAAGGAGTAGCGGGAGCCAGGTCGTCCACCCGTATCAGAACGTCGTCGCGTCCAACTTGGTCGCACGCGTCGAAGTCATTGATCCCGAACACGGTAACGCCAAAAACTGGACCAAATTTAGGTCCGATTGCGCGCAGAGCCCGAGCATGGACACCGATGCCTTTGATTCGTCCGTTCTTATCCTTGCCTGACTGTATGCCGTGGCCGGAGAACTGGCAAAAACCGTCCGGATGATGCGCCATTTTCAACCGGTGGTTATTGTCCCCAAGAACCGCAACATCAATGAGGCTCTCACTGCCCGACGAAGCCACCTTACCGAAGGGTATGCCGTACCGAACGGTCCTTTTAAGTAACGAAGCGGTTTTCGCAGTATGGTACGGAACCGTCACGTAGTACGATCCATCGCGTCCAAACCAGACCTTGAACAATTTGTGCTTTCGGGACGCCTGCTCCGCAATCACCGTTGCCCTCGTCGTTGGCATACCAATGCTCCCTTGTTCAGCTAAAGCGACTGCGCATTTCATCGCTTGAAACCCCACCGCTCCAGATTAGATCGGAA